>NZ_AENZ01000070.1:0-32720 GCF_000183485.2 Alistipes sp. HGB5
TTAATCCTGCCCGATTCTGCAATTTTATTGCTCGGAACAGATGCAGAACAGGGAATTAAATACCTGTAAACATGATATTTACTCTTTCCTGCATATTCCGTTACCTACAAATACCGAACCGTGCTGGGACCGGCGTGCAATATCGGACAGAATGTCATGGTCGCCGCGGACGTGATACTGGGCCGTCAGGTAAAGGTGCAGAACAACGTGTCGATCTATTCGGGCGTGATCTGCGAGGATTATGTTTTTCTGGGCCCTTCGTGCGTATTCACCAACGTCAAGAATCCCCGAAGCGAGATCTCGCGCAGGGAGCAGTATAAAACCACCCGCGTGCGCCGGGGCGCCACCGTCGGGGCCAATGCCACCGTCGTATGCGGGGTCGAGATCGGCCGGTACGCCTTCGTGGGCGCGGGGCGGTCGTTACGCATTCGGTCCCCGATCATGCCCTCGTTGAGGGGGTGCCCGCACGCGTGGTCGGATGGATGAGCCGCTTGGGGCACAGGCTGGAATTCGACGAAGCCGGCAGGGCCGTGTGCCCGGAGTCGGGACGCAGTTATCGCAAGGTCAATGAATGTGTCTATGAAGAAGATGATATATGATCGGCTGACCGGTCGGGAAACGTCGCTGGCCGTGATCGGGCTGGGATATGTAGGCGTGCCCGTAGCGCTGAGGTTTGCCCGGTGTTTCGATGTGGTGGGGTACGATATGGATGCCCGCCGTATCGAAAAACTGCGTGAAAAGTACGGCGCCGGCTGCGGGAGCATCCGTTTCACCTCTTTGGAAGAGGAGTTGTCGCGGGCCGCATTTTATATCGTCACGGTGCTCACCCCGGTCGATGAGCGCAAGAATCCCGATCTGACCTGTCTTGTCGAGGCCACGCGCACCGTAGCGCGCTATCTGAAGCGGGGCGATTATGTCGTGTATGAATCCACGGTCTACCCCGGATGCACCGAGGAGGTGTGCGTGCCGCTGCTCGAAAAAGGCTCCGGGCTGAAACTCGGTGCGGATTTCAAGGTGGGCTACTCGCCCGAACGCATCAATCCCAACGATTCGGAGCATACCTTCTCGAACACCGCCAAAATCGTGTCGGCGAACGACGGGCAGGCGCTGGACGAGGTCGCGCGCGTATACGCGGAGGTCGTGGCGGCCGATCTCTGCCGGGCGTCGGGCATCCGGGTGGCCGAGGCGGCCAAAATGGCGGAGAACGTGCAGCGCAGTGTCAACATCGCCCTGATGAACGAATTGCAGCGGCTGTTCTCGCGCATGGGAATAGATATGGGCGAGGTCATCGATATGGCTTCGTCCAAATGGAATTTCGTAAAGTACAGACCGGGACTGGGCGGCGGACATTGCATTCCGGTCGATCCGCTCTATCTTGTATCGGCCGCTTCAAAGCTGGGGGTCGAGATGCCCGTCACGAGTTCGGGCTGCGCCGTGAACGACGGCATGGCGGCGTACGTGGTGCGGTCGCTGCTTGGGGCCATGGGAAGCGACGGTCGCGGCGCAAGGGCTTTGCTGATGGGGATTACCTATAAGGAAAACATCGACGACATACGCAACTCCCGGATCGCCGAGATGGTCGGACTGCTGGAGCGTGAGGGGCTGAGCGTGGATGTGACCGATCCCCATGCCGATCCCGATAAGGTTTATGCCATGTACGGAATTCGGCCGGTGCCGGCCCTCCGGCCGCCTTACGACCTGATTGTCGTGGCCGTGGCGCACGACGACTATCGCGGACTCGACGACGCTTATTTCCGCTCCATCTCCCGCGGGGCGGCCTTGTTGGGCGACATTCGCGGACTCTATAAGGGCCGGATCAAATCGCTCGGATACTGGAGCCTGTAAAACGGGCCGCCGGGCCATCCGGTACGAGGCATGAAACAGCACTCCACCCCTCAGATCGGAAATGCAGGCAGGAGCCGCACGCTGCAGGCCTTGTGGCTGGCGCTGGCCAATCTGTTGTCGCTGAGCGTGACGCTGGTCATGCAGGCGGTGCTCTGCCGTTACATGACCACGTCGGAGTACGGTACTTACAGTCAGGTGCTGTACGTCTATAACACCCTGCTGGTCGTCTTTTCGCTGGGACTCCCCCAAGCGTACTCCTCTATTTTACCTCGCCCGCGTGTCGCCGGAGGAGGGGAGGGATGTCGTACGCAAACTGAACGGGCTGTTTCTGCTTCTTGCGTCCGTTTTTTCGTGCATTTTGCTTTGGCAGGCCGCCGCCATAGCCGGAGTGCTCGGCAATCCGCTGCTGGCCGAGCCGTTGAGGCTGTTTGCCGCGGCGCCCATGCTGCTGATGCCGGTCTTGGGGGTGGAGAATATTCTGGTCGTCTACGGCAAGGCGCACCTCGTGGCCGTCTATGTGCTGATAAGCCGCGCCTTCATGATCGCATGCGTCGTGCTTCCGGTCGTGGTTTTCGACGCAGGGGTGTCGGGTGCGGTCGCCGGTTTCGTCCTCGCGTCGCTGGTCACATGCGTTGCCGGGCTGAAGTTGTCGTCCGTGCCGTTCCGCAATGTATCTCCGGTGAAGAGCCGGCTGACGGTCCGGGAGCTGCTCCGGTTTTCGATGCCGGTGTTTGCTTCGAGTATGTACGGATTCGTGATCGGTTCGGCGAGCCAGTTCCTCGTAAGCCGCTATTTGGGCGTCGAGGATTTCGCCCTGTTCGCCAACGGATACCGCGAACTTCCGCTGGCCGGAATGATTATCGGTGCCGCGGCCGGTGTGCTGCTGCCGGAATTTTCGAGGATGTCGGTGGAAGGGGCCGACGGCGGGCAGTTTGTCCGGTTGTGGCAGGCGGCTGTCCTCAAGTCCTCGGCGATCATTTATCCGTTGTCCGTATTCTGCTGCGTTTTCGCTCCTGAGATCATCTGTCTGCTGTATGGGGAGGGGTATCGGGAAGCGGCCGGCCTGTTCCGGATCGTCACCCTCGTCAATCTGGCGCGTATCATGCCCTACGCCCCCGTCCTGTTTGCACTGGGGCGGGGAAAAGCCTTTGCCCGTGCGCACCTTGTCACCGCTCTGCTCATCGTCGGTCTCGAACTCTGGTGCGTCATGGTGTTTCCGTCCCTTTGGGCTATTGCGGCCATTGCCACGGGCTGTACGTTTTTCTGTCTGTTCCTGCTGATGACGACCACCGCCCGCGTGCTGGGCACTTCGCTTGCGGGGCTGATGCCGTGGAGGATGCTGACGATCGTGCTGCTCGTATCGGCCGCGGCCTGCACGGCGGCCAGGCTGGCTGTCTTGCTGACCGGGATGACGCATCATCTTGTCGTCGTTTCGGTGGGCTTCGCCGTCTATCTGTCGTTGTACCTGCCGTTTGCGCAGCGGGCCGGAATCTGCTATATGGAGTTGTTCGGACCGGTGCTCGCGAAATTGCGGCCGAACCGGACGTAAGGGCTTCGCGGCTTCCCGTTTTCGGCCGCCGTCTCGCGTTTTCGACTGCCGGAGCGGAGCGCCGGATTTCGGTTAGGGGCGGAGATTCCGATGCCGGGCCGGCCCGGCATCGGCGTCAGTGCTGTTTCAGGGCTTCCTGCCCTGCCAGATATTTGAGCAGCCGGCCGACCTGATTCTTCCGGCTGTACTGCCGTATCTTGTCCCAGTCGCGGGGCAGCACCTCCTTGTTCTTCCAGATGGAATAGCAGCGCAGGAGCATCCGCTTGACCTGCTCGTTGTCCGTTTCGTCCGCGGTGAAACCCGCGCGCGTCTCCTTCAGCAGGTCGGCGATGACGTCGTCGGGATCGCAGATGGCGAGGATCGGTTTGTTGGTGGCGAGGTAGTCGAACAGCTTGCCCGTGTAGACGCCTTTCCGTCCTTTGGGATGCACGACGACCAGCGTGTCGGTCTCCAGCGATTTCCTGATGGCTTCGTCGTGATCGACCTGCCGGATCTGGAATACGTTCTGCCTGATGTTTTCGGGAACGGCCAGCGGCGAGGTGTTTCCTATGATGAGGATGCGGCTGTCGGAGGGAAGCGCTCCCTCGGCGACCAGTTCGGAGAAGGCTCCGAACCATTTGTCCGGAGTGATCGAATTGTAAAAATGGCCGATGAACGCCATGGTGTAGACGGGCTGAAAAGAGACGTCGTGCACCTCTTCGTAATCGTACCCGTTCGTTATCTCGATAACCTTGTCGATCCCTCCGCCGATTTGTTTGAAATCTTCGACAAGGGGTGCGGATACCGACAGGATCAGGTCCGCATCCTTGAGTATTCTGCGCTCGTAGAAGAGGAGCCGCCGGCTGTTTATCGGCAGGAGCCAAGGCCACTTCGACATCTCGTCGCGCATGTCGGCGATCCAGTAAAACGGCGTTTTTCTGTGCAGCCTGTATGCGATCCGGTGCGAAGAGAGATGACCGTATGAACTTAATACGACATCGAACCGCCGGCTTTTTGCGAGTTTTCGCGCCTTCTTGCTGGCTTTGAACTGCCATATCCGTTTGTAATCGAGGAACAGCCGGAACTGCAGGGCCGACAATATGCGTCTGAAAGCCCATTTCTTTCTGCGCTGCAGGAGGGATTCCTGTTTCGACGAGGTTATCACCGGGTCTTTTACATAGTGGACCTCGCAGCCGTTCCACATCACCGTTTCATCGCGGTCCCCTTCGGTTATGACGGTCACCGAATGTCCCGCCTCCCGGAAATACCGGGCGAAGGCGTTGAGCCTGAATGCGGCGATGCGGTTGTGGGGATAGAAGTGATTGCAAACGATCAGTATATTCATCTTCAATTAAAAACATATTCCGTCGGCGGGGCGGAAATTCATTTCTCTGCGGGGCCGGCGTTCTCTTGTTTTCCGGCGATCACGAATTCGATTTCGCGGAACAGGTATTCGTGCCGCGTGCCGTCGGCATGGCGCAGGATCAGTTCGCCGGAGGGAAGCACGCCTTCGATCGCGGCCTGAAACAGCGTGCCGTCGGGCAGCCGGTAGGGGTGCTGTTCGCCCAGCCGGTACATTCGTTCGCGGTAGGCGTGCTGGAGGGTCTCCTTTTCGCCCCGTTCGAGCTGGGCGTAACGCCGCAGGCAGCGGACCAGAAAGGTTTCGAGCAGCCGGCTGCGGTTGAACTTGCGGCCCCCGGCCTGCGCGAGGGAGACGGGGTTGGGCAGCGCGGGGTCGAACGCCGTCTGGTTGACGTTGATGCCGATGCCGGCGATCGTGCGGGAGAGGGAGGCTCCCGCATGGTTGTGTTCGATCAGGATGCCGACCAGTTTCCTGTCTCCGATGTAGATGTCGTTGGTCCACTTGATGCGGGTGTCGATGCCGTAGGCGGCGAAGGTGTCCGTGAGGGCCAGCGTCACGGCTTCGGAGAGCAGGAACTGCTCCCCGACGGGAAGGAACCGGGGTTCGAGCACCATCGAGAAGGTGAGGTTTTCACCTTCGGGGCTGGTCCACGTATGTCCCCGCTGGCCGCGTCCGGCGGTCTGCCGTTCGGCCCAGACGATGTCGCCGTGGCGGTATTTCGCGTCGCGGGCCTCGTCGTTGGTCGAGGTGGTTTCGTCGATACGGTAGATCATGAATTATTCATTTTGTCGTGGGTGGGATTTTCGGGAGGGCGACGCGATCAGACGGACACGCCGAAGTCGCGCAGGGCGTCGTTCAGCGAGGTCTTCTTGTCGGTCGATTCCTTGCGCTGGCCGATGATCAGGGCGCAGGTGATGCTGTATTCGCCTGCCGGGAACTGTTTGCGGTAACTGCCGGGAACGACCACCGAGCGCGGCGGAACGTAGCCTTTGTAGGTGACGGGCTCCGGTCCGGTGACGTCGATGATGTGGGTCGAACCCGTGATGACGGTGTTCGAGCCGAGCACCGCCTCGCGGCAGACGTGCGCGCCTTCGACCACGATCGAACGCGAACCGATGAAGCAGTTGTCCTCGATGATTACGGGTGCGGCCTGTACGGGTTCCAGCACTCCGCCGATGCCCACGCCGCCCGAAAGGTGGACGTGTCTGCCGATCTGCGCGCAGGAGCCGACCGTGGCCCACGTGTCGACCATCGTGCCCGTGTCCACGTAGGCGCCGATATTGACGTACGAGGGCATGAGGATCGCTCCGGGAGCGATGTAGGCGCCGTAACGCGCTACGGCGTGGGGCACGGCGCGCACGCCCAGCTGTTCGTAGCCGTGCTTAAGCTCCATCTTGTCGTACCACTCCAGCTCGCCCGCTTCCATTTTGCGCATGGGCTGGATCGGGAAATAGAGGATGATGGCCTTCTTGACCCATTCGTTCACCTGCCACTGGCTTTTCTCCGGATCTACGGGCTGCGCCGTGCGCAGCTCCCCCTTGTCCACCAGTTCGACGGTTTGCCGCACGGCCTGCCGCACGGACTCCTCCCTGAGCAGCTCGCGGTTTTCCCAAGCCTGCCCGATTATCTCTTTCAGTTCGCTGTACATAATTTTCCGAGTGTTTTTGCAAGCCAAAGTTACGCAAAAACTTCGATCCGCAGGCCGAACTATCTTATTTTTTCCTAACTTTGCCCCGATATATACCCAAACCGTATAGTTATGATGAGATTACCGCGCATGGCGGCGGCCCTCGCGGGCGCCGCGGCGATACTGACAGGCTGCAACGACATGAAACAGATAAAACACATGCCCTATCCCCGGACGGAGCGCACCGACGTGACCGATAATTACTTCGGGACGGAGGTGCCCGATCCTTACCGCTGGCTCGAAGACGACAACTCCGAGGCGACGGCGGCGTGGGTGAAGGCCCAGAACGTCGTGACGCAGGATTACCTGTCGCAGATTCCGTTCCGCGGCGCGATCCGCGAACGGCTGACCGAATTGTGGAACTATCCCAAAGAGGGCATTCCGGCCAAACACGGCGACGCATGGTATTATTTCTACAACGACGGACTGCGGAACCAGTCGGTGCTCTACCGCACCGCGCAGCCGGGCGGGGAGGGCGAAGTGTTCATCGACCCCAATACGCTTTCGGAAGACGGTACGGTGGCCCTTTCGGGCGTGACCTTCTCCAAGGACGGCAAATACTGCGCCTACTCGGTCGCCGCATCGGGTTCGGACTGGGTCGAAATCCGTGTGATGAACACCGCCGACCGTACGCTGACTTCGGACCGGATCAACTGGGTGAAGTTTTCGGGAGCCGAGTGGGCGCCCGATTCCAAAGGATTCTATTACAGTGCGTACGACGCTCCTCAGAAGGGCGTTTTCTCGTCGCAGAACCAGTTTCAGAAGGTCTACTACCACCGCCTCGGCACGCCCCAGTCGGCCGACCGGCTGATCTATGCCGACGCGGAGCATCCGCTGCGTTATTTCAGCCCGTGGCCCAGCAAGGACGGGCAGTGGCTCTTCATCGTGGCTTCGGAGGGTACGTCGGGTACTGAAGTGCTCTATAAAAAGGTTTCCGAACCGAAATTCCGCACCTTGCTGCCGGGTTTCGACGCCGACTATGCGCCCGTCGAGTGCCGGGACGGCCAGCTCTATTACGTGACCAACCGCGACGCGTCGAACTACGCGCTGATGAAGGTGGACCTGAACGACCCGTCGAAGGTTTCGACCGTGATTCCCGAAAGCGGCGGGAAGCTGCTGGAGGGCGTCGGCTCGGCCGGAGGGTATCTTTTCGCCACCTATCTCGAACATGCGCAGAGCAAGGTCTGCCAGTACGGTTTCGACGGAAAACTCGTACGCGAGGTCGAACTTCCGGCCATCGGCACGGTGAGCGGTTTCGACGGCGAGAAGGACGATACGGAGCTTTACTATTCGCTGACCAACTACATCGCGCCCGCCACGATCTACAAATACGACATCGCCGGCGGCGCATCGACGCTCTATAAAGCCCCCGCGGTGAATTTCGATCCCTCGCTGTTCACGACCGAACAGGTGTTCTACACCTCGAAGGACGGCACGAAGGTTCCGATGTTCATCACCCGCCGCAAGGATATGAAACTCGACGGCGGGAATCCCTGCTACCTCTATGCCTACGGCGGCTTCCAGATCAACCAGACGCCCACGTTCAGGCCCTCGGCCATGATGTTCGTCGAGCAGGGCGGCATCTACTGCGTGGCCAACCTGCGCGGCGGTTCGGAATACGGCGAAGCGTGGCACAAGGCGGGCATGCTCGAAAACAAGCAGAACGTTTTCGACGACTTCATCGCCGCGGCCGAGTACCTGATCGCCGAAAAATACACTTCGTCGGACAAGCTCGCCATTGCGGGCGGTTCGAACGGCGGCCTGCTGGTCGGCGCCTGCGAGGTGCAGCGTCCCGACCTCTATGCCGTCTGCCTGCCCGCCGTGGGCGTGATGGACATGCTCCGCTACCACAAATTCACGATCGGCTGGGGCTGGGCCGTGGAGTACGGATCGAGCGAAAACGAGGAGCAGTTCGACTACATTTATAAATATTCGCCGCTGCACAACATCCGCGAGGGTGTGAAATACCCCGCGACGCTCGTGACGACGGCCGACCACGACGACCGCGTCGTGCCGGCGCACTCGTTCAAGTTCGCCGCCCAGATGCAGCACTGTCAGGCCGGCGATGCGCCGGTGCTGATCCGCATCGAGTCGAATGCGGGCCACGGGGCAGGCAAACCCACTTCGAAACGTATCGCCGAGGAGGCGGACACCTATTCGTTCCTGTTCCAGAATATCGGAGTGCCTTACAAAGAGGTGAAAAAACAGAAATGATCCGGGCGGAAGCCCTGTCGCGCCGCGGCAAACGCCTCCTGCGTGAGGCGTTGGGGTGCGGTCGTTCGACGCGGCGTTCCGCCGCGGGAGTCCGGCGGCCGGTCGCCTTCGGACGGTAAAGAAGGTAGGTTAGGTTAAAAAGAGAGATAACATGAAGGTTTACAAATTTGGCGGTGCGTCGGTGCGTAATGCCGACGGAGTGCGCAACCTGCGCAAGATTATCGACGACGAGCAGAATCTCTTCATCATCGTTTCGGCCATGGGCAAGACGACCAATGCGCTCGAAAAGGTGTTCGAAGGACTTCAGAAGGGCGATAAACAGCTCTCCATGGAGCATGTCGCCGCGCTGAGGGAGTACCATGCGGGCATCATCGACGATTTGTGGCGCGGCCATAAACAGCTCGAACGGGTCGATGCGCTCTTCGACGAGCTGGAGCGCGTGGCCGTGGAAACGGTTTACAAACCCTCCGACGCCGAATTGTGGTACGATACGATCGTGGCCTTCGGCGAGTTGGTCTCGACGACGATCATCTCGGAGTATCTCAACTATGCCGGAGTGTCGAACCGCTGGATCGACATGCGCCGCTGTTTCCTCACCGAGCAGCGTCACAAGGACGCCGGGGTCGATATCGAAGCTTCGGCGCCGCTGCTGAAGGGCGCGCTGGCCGAGTGCGTCGAGAATATCTTTGTCGGACAGGGCTTTATCGGCGGTGCGCCCGACGGCACGACCACCACGCTGGGGCGCGAAGGCTCGGACTACTCAGCGGCCGTGGTGGCCAATATCCTCGACGCCGAGTCGATGGCCGTGTGGAAGGACGTGGACGGCGTGCTGAACGCCGATCCGAAGATTTTCCCCGACGCCGTGCAGATCGCCGAACTGAACTACCTCGATACGATCGAGCTGGCCTACAGCGGCGCGCAGATCATCCATCCCAAGACGATCAAACCGCTGCAGAACAAGAATATTCCGCTTTACGTGCGGCCTTTCGGCGACAAGCGCAAACCGGGCACCGTGATTCGCGGCATGTCGGCGCCGGTCGAGGTGCCGATCTTGATTCTCAAGAAGGATCAGGTGCTGCTGACGATCCGTTCGCGCGACTTCTCGTTCGTGCTGGAGGAGAAGTTCGCCACGATCTTCTCGCTGCTGGAGCGTTTCCGCATCAAGACCAATCTGATCCACAACTCGGCCGTGAACCTGAGCCTGTGCGTCGATAACTCGTGGCACATCGACGAAGCGATCGAGGCGCTGCGCGAAGCGGGCTTCGACGTGATGAAGGCCGAGAATATGGAGTTGCTGACCGTGCGCGGCTATACCGACGAGTTGTGGCGCAAGTACGCCCGCGGCCCGCAGGTCTTCGTGCGGCAGGCCACGCAGTCCACCGTGCGCGTGGTTCGCAAGAAGTAGTGGCGGACGGCTGCTGTCCGGGGCGCTTCCGCCCCGTCGGCTCTCCGGCTTTCCGGTTCTCCGGTTCTCCGGCTCTCCGGAGCTTCGGGCGGAATCCGGCTGTGGAGTTTTCGCCCGCGGTCCCGAAATTACGATACGAGAGCGGCCTTCATTGCGAAGGCCGCTCTCGTATCGTTTGCTCTCCTATCCCTGCCGCATGTTGCGCAGGATGGTCCATGTCGAGTCGTCGCGGATTTCGCCGCTGCGCTTCATGTTCCAGATCGTGCGGGCAATGTATTTCTCGATGTCGCGCTGGAGCCGCTTGTAAAGCGGACATTTGGTGTAGTTCTCGTTGTCGAGCAGCACGTCGCGGATCGACCGCAGCGAATTGGTGTAGTTCGACATCTCGTTCTTGAGTGCCACGCCCTGCTTTTTCGACGCGGTGATCTTGGCGATCGACATCTGCCGCAGTTTCTCGCATACGGAGTTGAGCAGGATCATCACCACGTTGTCCATCAGCGTGTGGCCGTGCATGAACAGGTAAGCGTTTTCGGGCGTCAGGCCCCGGCTCTTGAGCTGCTGTTCGAATTCGAGCATTGGGTCGATCATCTTCGGGTTGCGCCTGCGCAGCATCTCCTCGCGTTTGGCGACGTTTTTCTGCAGCCACGCCAGCGTTTTCTCGCCGTTGTTTTCGAGGTCGAGATAGCCGATGCGCACCGCCGACTTGAAGTCGATCAGCGGGAATACGTTCTCCGTGGCCAGCTGCGCCGAGTAGGCGTACCAGAGGAAAAGCGGGTAGATCGTGCAGGAGTATTCGTGCATGAAATGCACGAAATCGAAGATGCGCGTGTCGTTCTTGGTCGCCTTGACGCATACGTTGTGCAGCGAGGGGGCGTAGCAGAGGAAGTTCTCGGTGGCGTAGGCGTAGGTGTGGAACATGTAGCGGGCGGCGTTCACCTCGCGCGACTGCTCCGTGCGGTCGGCGAACAGGAAGTCGAAGTCCGAATCGACGCACAGGATCAGCTCCTCCGACGAGCGGGGGATCATCCCCATCAGCACCTTCTTCCCCTTGGGAAGGTCGGCGCGGTTGGGCACCGAGATTTCGAAGCGCAGGTAGGGGTTCTGGAAGTGGTCGAAGATGCCGCGCCAGAAGGCCACGTCTTCGTAGCCTTCTACGTAGACCTTCACCAGCCGCTGGTCGGGATTGGCCGGCAGCGGTTTGGGCAGCTCTTCGAGAGTCGCCGGGCGCGTGAAGGGATTGAATCTGCGCAGTTTGTCGCCGAACTTTTTAGCCATACGGAAACAAAGATAGTGATTTCGGCCGGAATTTCTTCCCAAGGCCGGGATTTTTTGCAGCGGCGGGGCGGCCGGTTCCGGTCCTCTGCGCCGGATCCCGTCTTTTGCGCTGGTTCCGGTCCTCTGTACTGTCGCGGTTCTTCTGTGTTGCCGTCGTTCTTCTGCGCTGCCGTCCTCTGCGCTGTCTCTTCTTTGCGCCGCTTCTTCTTTGCGTCGCTGTCGCTTTTTCTCCGGCTCCGCCTTCCCGCTTCCATCTACGTGTGGGCGTGCGCCGCCGTTTGAGGGCGGAATGCGCTCTTTTTCGCCGATCTCGGCCGTCGGGCGTGCACAACCGTAATATTTTATTATTTTTGCACAAAATAAGAGGTTCCGAAAGGACGTTTGATCTCTACTATTTCGAACAATATGGCGGACAACGATTGGAAAGCGAGGCTCGGAATGGTCTATTCGACCAATCCCGACTTCAACTATGAAACGACCGAAACACCGGAGGCGGAGACGCTTCCCCCGGCGCGGCAGGAGCTGCGCGTGTGGCTCGACCGCAAGCAGCGCGCGGGCAAGGTGGTGACGCTGGTCAAAGGCTTCGTGGGGCGGGATGCGGATTTGCAGGAACTGGCGCGTCTGCTGAAAACCAAATGCGGCGTCGGCGGCGCGGCCAAGGAGGGGGAGATCATCATTCAGGGCGACCATCGCGACCGTGTGGTCGAGATACTCACCAAGAGCGGCTACCGCTGCAAAAAAGCCGGTTCGTAGGTGAAGCGGCTGCTGCATATCCTCCTCTTGTTGTGCGCCCTCGGTTTCGCGCACGAGACTTCGGCCCAGTACTATACGTGGGGGTCGGACCCCGCGGGGCTGAAATGGAGCACGATCCGTACGCCCGACGTGCGGATGATCTATCCCGATACGGTTTCGGCCGTGGCGCGGCGTACGCTGTTCTACATCCGTACCGTCCGGCCCGACATTGCGTTCGGATTCCGTCACGGTCCGATGCGTATTCCCTTCGTCATGCACCCCGAAAATTTCCAGTCGAACGGACTGGTGATGTACCTCCCGAAACGTGTGGAGTTCCTCACCTCGCCCGCGATCGACGGCTATTCGATGCCGTGGTACAAACAGCTCGTGGCCCACGAGTACCGCCATGCCGTGCAGTACAACAACCTTGACCGGGGCGTTATCCGCGCCCTGAGCTATATTCTGGGGCAGCAGGGTTCGACCATCGGCCTGCTCTGCATGCCGATCTGGGCCATGGAGGGCGACGCCGTGATGTCCGAAACGGCCATGTCGTCGTTCGGCCGGGGACTTCAGCCCTCGTTCTCGCTGGGTTACCGCGCCATGGGCCGCGTAGGCCGCGACCGGAAGGACACGCGCGACCGCCGCAACATCGACAAATGGTTCTGCGGCTCCTACCGCGACTACATTCCCGACCATTACGAGCTGGGCTATCAGATCTGTTCCTACGCCTACGATCGCTACGGCGAGGTGGTCTGGGACAAGGTGGCGCGCTACGGCTCGCGTAACCCCTATGTGCTGGCCACGACGCGCGTCGCGCTCGAAAAATATTACGACACCAATGTCAGCCGGCTTTTCCGCGAGACGTTCGACGTGCTGGAGCGGCACTGGGAGTCGCTGCCGCAGGTCGAAGACAGCGCCGAGCCGCTGACGCCGATGCCCGCCGGCAATTACACGACCTACCAGTGGCCCCTGCCGCTCGACGCCGCGTCGGCGCTGGCGCTCAAGACCGACTACGACCGGCCGTCGCGTTTCGTGCGGCTCGACACCCGCACGGGCGAGGAGGAGGTGATCTGCTATACGGGGGCGGTTTCGACGCGCCCCGCCATGGCCGGCGGCCGCGTGTGGTGGACCGAGTATCGCCGTTCGAAACTCTTCGAACAGCGGGTCAATTCGCAGTTGTGCTACATGGATCTCTCCGACGGCACGCCCCGGATGGTCGTCGGACGCCGCAACGCACTCTATCCCACGCCGTCGGAGGATGCCGTCGCGTGGGTCGAATACAATCCCGACGGCCGCTATACGGTCGTCGTGCAGGGAAAGGAGGGCGCGGAGAAACGCTTTGCGACGCCCGACCGGTCCGAGATTCACGGACTGGCGTGGGACGATGCCACGCGGGGCTATTACGTCATCGTCACCGACGATTCGGGCATGTGGCTCGGCCGCATCGACGGCGACGGCGTGCATCCCGTTACCGAAGGCGCCTACATTACGCTGAGCAACCTCCGCGCGGGCGGCGGCAGGCTCTATTTCGGCTCGATCGCTTCGGGCCGGGACGAAGCCCATTGCTTCGACCTGAAGACCCGCCGCGAATACCGCATCACGACGTCGGCTTACGGATCGTTCATGCCGGTGCCGTGGCGCGACGGCGAGGGGCGGGAACGGGTGCTGCTGACCGCCTACGACAGGCGCGGTTACCATGTGGCGGCGCAGGACGCCGATGCCGACGCGCTGATCCCGGTCGCGCCTTCGAAACTGCCGCTCAACGTTGTGAATCCCGACCGCAAGCGGTGGGACGTCGTGAACCTCGATACGGTGCGTTTCTCGGCAGTCGATTCGCTGCGTCAGGAGGGGGTGTACCGCGCGAAGCGATACCGCAAGGTGCCCAATCTGGTGAATGTCCATAGCTGGACCCCCGTGGCCTTCAATCCCTTCGAGGCCGTGGACGAACACAATATCAACCTCAATCTGGGCGTCACCCTGCTTTCGCAGAATCTGCTGTCGAATACCGAAGCCTTCGCTTCGTACGGCTGGAACCGCAACGAAGGGGCGATTTTCAATCTGGGCGTGCGCTATTTCGGGCTGGGCGTCCGTCTCGACCTCGACGCTTCGTACGGCGGCAATCAGGTTTTCTATTCGGTGGGACAGTACGACGAGCAGACGGGAAAATACGAGTACCAGCAGCGTCCCAGCCCCGACAAGTACTACTCCGTGGGACTCTCCGCCACGCTTCCGCTCTATTTCCAGCGGGGCTATCACACGCGCCAGCTCTCCGTCACCTCCGGCTGGAACTACTCCAACGGCATGGTAGCCAATCTGGGTAAAATCGAATGGAACGCCGGACAGATCTCCAATATCCAGCGCATCGGTTTCCGCAAGGGACTGCACAAGCTCTCGTTCGGACTGGGGTACTCGGATCAGGTGCGCATGGCGCACCGCGACTTCGCGCCGCGCTGGGGCTATATGCTGAGCACCGCCTATACCTTCAACCCGGCCAACACCCATTTCAGCGACCTGATTTCGTTTTACGGACAGGCATACCTGCCCGGATTCGCGGCCCACAACTCGCTGAAGGTGGCCGCTACTTACCAGACCTCGATCGGCGGCTACAAATTTCCGTCGGGATACGCGCCGCTGAGCTATCGCTCGACGCGCCTTATTCCGCGCGGATATACCTCGTCGGATATTATTTCGAACAACTACACGGCCTTCTCGGCCGACTACCAGCTGCCGGTGTGGTATCCCGAAGGGGGTATCGGCTCGGTGCTGTATTTCAAGCGCATCCGGCTCAACGTCGGCGGCGATTACGCCCAGTTCCGCGACGTGGGCCGCGGAGGGATGAAGTGGCGGCGCATCTGGTCCGTGGGCGGCGACATCGTATTCGATATCAATGCGTTCCGCCAGCCCGCATCGGCGACTTCGACCTTCAAGCTGTCGGTCTATCGTCCCGCAAACGGCGGCGTGTGGTGGGCCGCCGCCGTGGGTCTTCCGTTCTGATTGCAATAAATTTCGTATCTTTAGCGCAAAATTAAGTCCTATGCCAAAGAAGAAAAAGACGGACGTGAGTCCGAAAACGATAAAATGGATCTGGTGTCTGGCCTTCGCGCCGTTCGCCCTGCTCTTCTTCATGCTGCTGCTGACCGCCTTCGGGCTGTTCGGTCGCATGCCTTCGTTCGAGGAGCTGGAGAATCCCCGCAGCAACCTCGCCACGGAGATCTATTCCGAGGACGGCAAGGTCATCGGCACCTTCTTCGTGCAGAACCGTTCCTACGTTCAGTACGCCGATCTTTTCCCGGACGATTCGACGCTCCATATCCGGCTCGGAGGACACGAGGTGCCGCCGATCGTCGCGGCGCTGATCGCCACCGAGGACGCCCGTTTCAGAACCCATTCGGGCATCGACATCCCTTCGCTGGCCCGTGTGGCCGTGAAGACCGTGCTGTTGCAGAACACCTCGCAGGGCGGCGGCTCGACCATCACGCAGCAGCTGGCCAAGAACCTCTTTCCGCGCGACACGGTGCGCAACCGCGGGCGGCTGGTCCGCAACGCCAAGCTCGTCACGTCGAAGCTCAAGGAGTGGATCACGGCCCTCAAGCTCGAATACAACTATACCAAGGAGGAGATCGCCGCCATGTACCTCAATACGGTGGAGTACGGCTCCAACGCCTACGGCATCAAGTCCGCGGCCCTTACCTTCTTCAACAAGGAGCCTCACGAGCTGAACGTGCAGGAGGCCGCCGTGCTGGTGGGCGTGGTGAACGCCCCGTCGCGTTATTCGCCGGTGCGCAATTACGACAACGCCCTCGCGCGCCGCAACCTCGTCATTTCGCGCATGGAGGACGCCGGGGCCATTACGCGCAAGCAGCGCGATTCGCTCAGCGCGCTTCCCATCGTCCTCAATTACCGTCCCGTGTCGCACAACGAAGGTACGGCGACCTACTTCCGCGAGATGCTGCGTCTTGTGATGAACGCCGAACGTCCCAAACGCAATCAGTTCTACAACGAGTGGGATTACGATCAGGCGGTGAAGGAGTACGAGGAGAATCCGCTCTACGGCTGGTGCCGCAAGAACCGCAAGGCCGACGGCACGCCCTACAACATCTACCGCGACGGCCTGAAGATCTATACCACGATCAATTCGACGATGCAGACCTATGCCGAGCAGGCCGTCCAGAAACAGATGGAATCGGTCATCCAGCCCCGCATGGACGCCCAGTACCGGCGCACCAAGACGCTCTTTATCGACGCCGACAAGGCGGAGCGCGAGCGCATCATGCGTCACGCCGTCCGCTATTCGGACCGCTACCGCGAGATGAGGAACGCCGGCGCGAGCGAGAAGGAGATCAACGCTTCGTTCGACAGACCCTGCTCGATGAAGGTCTTCACCTACAAGGGGGAACGCGATACGCTTATGACTCCGCGCGACTCGATCCTGCACCACAAGCGTATCATGCGGGCGTCGTTCGTGGCGCTCGATCCCCGTACGGGATATGTCAAGGCGTACGTCGGCGGCCCCAATTTCCGCTACTTCAAATACGACATGGCCAAGCAGGGCAAACGTCAGATCGGTTCGACGATCAAACCCTTCGTCTACACCTTCGCCATCGACCATCTGGGGCTGACGCCCTGCACGATGGTGCCCAACCTGCCCGTTACGATCGAGACGGCCAACGGCACGGCTTGGTCGCCCAAGGAGGCGGGCAAGGTCGAGTACGACGGCGTGATGCACCCCCTGAGCTGGGGTCTCGCCCGCAGCCGCAACAACTATTCGGCGTGGATCATGAAGCAGGCCAAACAGCCTGCGGCGGTCGCCGACTTCATCCACAACATGGGTATCCGCAGCTATATCGACCCCGTGCCGGCGCTGGCGCTCGGCTCGTCGGAATCGAACGTTTTCGAGCTGGTGAGCGCCTTCTCGACCTTCGCCAACGAGGGCGTGCATAACGACGCCATTTTCGTGACGCGCATCGAGGACCGGCAGGGCAACGTGATCGCCAATTTCATACCCCAGTCGCAGGACGCCGTCAGCGAGCGCACGGCCTATACGATGCTGACGATGCTGCAGGGCGTGGTGACGTCGGGTACGGCCGGCCGCCTGAACCGCGATTACGGCTTTTCGGGCGTGGAGATCGGCGGAAAAACCGGTACTTCGAACAAGAACCGCGACGCATGGTTCATGTGCGTGGCCCCGAAACTCGTGGCGGGCGCATGGGTCGGCGGAGAGGATCAGTCGGTGCATTTCGTATCGGGCGGCGAGGGCAGCGTGATGGCGCTGCCGATCGTGGGCGACTTCATGAAACGGGTCTACGACGACGGCCGTCTCGGCCTGAGCCGCAACGACCAGTTCATCCGCCCGGCGATGATGCCGCGCTACGACTGCGACGAGGAGACCGATCCTGAGGGACGTGTCCCGGATGCGGACGACGACAATTTCTTCGACTGAACAGAGTCGGCCGGCCGCTGTGCCGGCCGATTTTTTTGTCGTTCGCGCTGAAATCGCTATATTTGTCCCGGAGCTTCCGTGTACGGTCCGTCCGAGCGGGAACGATGATCATTTTTTAACTTTATCGAGATGAAGATTGCGATTGTGGGCGCCAGCGGTGCTGTGGGCCAAGAATTTCTGAGGATTTTGGAGCAGCGCGACCTGCCGATCGGCGAATTGCTGCTGTTCGGTTCGCAGCGCAGCGCGGGCCGTGTCTATAAATTCCGCGGAAAGGATATAACTGTCAAACTGTTGCAGCATAACGACGACTTCAAGGGGGTGGATTTCGCCCTCACTTCGGCCGGAGCCGGAACTTCGCGCGAATTCGCGGAGACGATCACCAGACACGGCGCGGTCATGATCGACAATTCGAGCGCCTTCCGCATGGATGCCGAGGTGCCGCTGGTGGTGCCGGAGGTCAATCCCGAAGATGCGAAGAACGCTCCGCGTCGCATTATCGCCAACCCCAACTGCACGACGATCCAGATGGTCGTGGCACTGAAGGCGATCGAGCAGGTGTCGCACATCCGCCGCGTGCATGTCTCGACCTACCAGTCCGCCAGCGGCGCCGGAGCCGCGGCGATGGACGAACTGGTGGAGCAGTACGCCGAGCTGGGCGCGGGCAAGGAGCCGACCGTCAATAAATTCGCCTTTCAGCTGGCTTACAACGTGATTCCCCATATCGACGTCTTTACGGACAACGACTATACGAAGGAGGAGATGAAGATGTTCCACGAGACGCGCAAGATCATGCATTCGGATATCGCCGTGTCGGCGACCTGCGTGCGTGTGCCGGTGATGCGCGCCCATTCGGAGAGCATCTGGCTCGAAACGGAGCGTCCCGTGTCGGTCGCCGAGGCCCGTGAGGCCTTTGCCAAGGCAAAGGGCGTCGTGCTGATGGACCAGCCTGCGGACAAAGTCTATCCGATGCCGCTCTTCATCGCGGGCAAGGACCCCGTCTACGTGGGCCGCATCCGCCGCGACCTGACCTGCGAAAACGGACTGACGTTCTGGTGCGTCAGCGACCAGATCAAGAAGGGCGCGGCGCTCAATGCCGTGCAGATTCTCGAAACGCTGATCTGAGCGCGCCGCAGCGGCAGCTGATTGAAAGGGAGACTTGACCGGTCTCCCTTTTTTTGCCGTTTCATGGGGTGTTGTCGTCGGAGAGTTTTCGTGCGGGCAGTCCGGATACGCCGCCCGGACAGCCTGCCCGCGAAGGCTGCCCTGAAATTCGGATGCGCTCCGGCTATTTCGAGAGCATAGCGAACAGGAGTCCGATTACGGGCAGATAGTCTTTCAGGGGAACGCGGAGCTGCGCATAGGCCCGCTGCATCTCGGATGCCACCTGCCGGGTCGAGATGTTGTATCGTTCGGCTATCTGCTGATAGGTGAGTCCCTCCTGACGGCTCGCCTGATAGACGGCCCGTGTCAGCTCCGGCATTTTGGCGAGTTCCCGGCTGAACAGTTCGATGATTTCCGACTGGAAGAGTTTTTTGGAAAGCTCGTCGCTGCTCAGGGAGTTCAGGCTGGATTGCAGCTTCCAGTAGGCGTCTTTGGTGATCTCGTTTTTGGCCCTGCGGAGCACCTCCTGCTCTTTGATGTGGTTGGCGCATCGGGTTCTCACGCAAAAGTAGATGTATCCCTTGATGTTTTCGGCCATATTCACCTGCTCCCGGTGTTCCCAAAGATACATGAAACTGTCCGTTACGATATCCTTCGCGATATCCGTATCGTGTACGTACCCGTATGCGATGCTGACAAAACGGTTTTTGTATTCGGAAAAGAACTTTCCGAATTCGTCCGAAGTCAGTACGGGTGTTTGTCTATCCATCTTTTATGCCGGGTAGGTTGAGGTCAAAGTTAGCATTTTTCGGAAAAAGCGCAACTATCGTGCGGTGGTCATATTCGTCTGATGAGTGATGCACTTTGTCGCGGAGGGGGTGTCGGGTCTGTCGGTTTCATTTCGAACTTCTGCAATAAATCATGAAAGGTGCCGGCGGGGCGCCTTTTTCGTTACAGCCTGTATGAAACCCGAAGTCCGGACCTCCGGCTGCGGAGCCGGACTCGTGTGATATTGTGTCTGCAAATATAGGCAATTTTTCGGGAATGCCGATTCCGGTGCGGATTTTTTGCAGAATGCCGCGGCGGATGCGTCCGGGGAGATTCCTTCCCGGAAAGTCGGGCGGGCGGAGCTTGTTCATTACGGATATCCGATTGATTTTCAGGGATGTGATTTAATAAATATTTTGCCGAATTTAATAAATAAATTTATTTGCTGAAAAATCGCAAAAATGCCTGTAAAGCCGTCGCTCCCGACTGTTTTATACTATAGAGACGGAAACAGAAAATAACGTGAATCAGGAAATTTTATACAGGTATCTTAAAGGCGATACCACGCCGCAGGAGGACTTGCAGGTCGCGGAGTGGCTGGAAGCCGATCCGGTTGCCAACCAGAAGGAACTGGACATCGTCCGCTTCGTATTCGAGGGGATGGAGTTGTACGGAAACGACGCGAGGGCCGGAGCGCTCCGGACGCGCGGAATAGTCATTCCGTGGCGCAAGGTGTGGATCTTTGCCATGCGTGCGGCCGCCGTGCTGCTGCTCGTCTTTGCGGGCGGGTACGTCGCCCACCAGCGTACGTACGAAGCTATTTCCGATCGGCTGACTGCGGTGCACATTCCCAACGGCCAGCGCATCGAAATCACCCTGCCCGACGGTTCCCGCGTCTGGCTGAATTCGGGCGCCCGGATCGAATATCCGGTCGTATTCAAAAAGAATCTCCGCAGCGTGAAACTTTCGGGCGAGGCGCTGTTCGACGTGCGTCACGACGCCGAATGCCCCTTCGAAGTCGAGACCTTTGCGACCAAGATCAACGTGCTCGGAACGAAATTCAACGTAATAGCGGACGAGACCTATGGCCGGTTTTCGGCGGCATTGCTGCAGGGCCGGATCAAAGTCACCAACCTGCTCGATCCGCGCAGGCAGGAGATCGTTATGAAACCCGATGATATTGTGAATCTTTCGAACGGCCGTCTGTTCGTCGAGACGATCAGGGATCCGGAGGCGCTCTGCTGGACCGAAGGTCTGGTGCGCATCAGCGGACTTCCGTTCGATGAACTGATGGCCAAGTTCGAGCAGGTGTTCGACGTCAAGATCGTCATCGCCCGGAATTCGATTCCCGACATCGGAAAAATCAGCGGTAAGATTCGTGTGAACGACGGCATCGAGAATGCCCTCCACATCTTGCAGTACGCCGCCGATTTTTCCTTCGAGAAGGATGAGGAGACCAATGTGGTGACGATCCGCTGATCCTCCGCCTGTTATTGTTTAACCTAAAACCCCGGTAAGATATGCGCATGAAAAACAACTGACGACTTGACGATCCGAATCATTTGACCGATAAAAAAAGCCTGCGGACTGGACCTCCGCAGGCGAAGATAACAGATTAAATGATTCTTGCACCCATTAACCTATTATCTTAAACTTTACAAAAGTATGAATAAAACAGTATTCTTCAAAACCTTTCGAAGACTGTTTGGGTTCGTATTGGCAATCTCTCTGAGCGCGAGTGTCTTAACCGCTCAGGCACAGAATGCGCGCATAACCCTGAATCTGTCCGACGTGCCCATGTCGCAGGTTATGAAAGAGATTGAAAAACAAACTCGCTATCTTTTTATCAACAAAGGTGTCGACACCGGTAAAAAGCTCTCAGTCAATCTGACGCAGAAAACGATTCAGGAAGTATTGGACTACGTGCTCAAAAATACGGATATTACGTATAAGATCGACGGCACGTACATCATTCTTGCCGAGAAAGCCGCGGAAAAACCCGTCGCCGTGACGGGAAAGGTCAGCGACGTCAACGGCGTTCCCGTCATCGGGGCGTCCGTCGTGGTCAAAGGCACGACCGTCGGCACGAGTACGGACATGGACGGAACTTTCTCGCTTCAGGTACCCCCCCCCGCGGCTACGGCCCAGCTGGAGGTTAATTTTCTGGGGTACGAACCCGTCATGGTTTCCGTCGGCAACCGGACTTCCTTCGACGTTACGCTTCACGAAGCGGCTTCCGAAATCGAGGGCGTCGTTGTCACCGCCCTCGGCATCAAGCGTCAGGAGAAGGCCCTGAGTTACAACGTCCAGCAGGTCAAGGCCGAGGACATCACCACGGTCAAGGACGCCAACTTCATCAATTCGCTGACGGGCAAGGTCGCGGGCGTTACGATCAACGCCTCCTCTTCGGGCGTCGGCGGCGCGTCGAAAGTGATTCTCCGCGGCAACAAGTCCATCAGCCAGTCGTCCAATGCGCTCTATGTCATCGACGGAATCCCGATGTATAACTTCGGCGGAGGCGGAGGTACGGAGTTCGATTCGCGCGGCGCCTCGGAATCCATCGCGGACATCAACCCGGAGGATATCGAGTCGATGTCGGTGCTCACGGGTGCCGCCGCTGCGGCCCTTTACGGTTCGAACGCCGCCAACGGCGCCATCATGATCACGACGAAAAAGGGTAAGGCCGGCGCGCTCAAAGTGACGCTTTCGAGCAATACCGAATTCCTCGATCCTTTCGTGCAGCCGGAGTTCCAGAACCGTTACGGCACGGGTTCGAACGGCGTGAGGAGCGGTTCGGGCATTTACAGCTGGGGACAGAAGCTCCTGCCCGCGGCCCGCTACGGCTATACGCCCGCCGACTTCTTCGAAACGGGACACGTGTACACCAACGCCGTGACCGTTTCCGGCGGTACGGACAAGAACCAGACCTATTTTTCCGCCGCATCGGTCAATTCCGACGGCATCATCCCCAACAACGAATACGATCGCTACAACTTTACTTTCCGCAACACCTCTTACTTCCTGAAAGATAAACTGCGGCTCGACGCCAGCGCCAGCTATATCTATCAGAAGGACCAGAACATGACCAATCAGGGCGTATATTCGAACCCGCTGGTCCCGGCCTATCTCTTTCCGCGCGGCGAGAATTTCGCGATTTACAAGAAATTCGAACGCTATAATCCCGGCACCAAACTCATGGAGCAGTTCTGGTCGGCGGACATGGAGGGCGGCGACCTGCGCATGCAGAATCCCTACTGGATCGCCTACCGCAACCTGCGCAATACCGACAAGAAGCGCTACATGCTGTCGTTCTCGGCCAGCTACGACATCCTGCCGTGGCTGAGCGTTTCGGGACGTGTGCGTCTCGACAACTCCAATTCGCTCTATACGCAGAAACTTTACGCTTCGTCCAACACGACCATCACCGACGGCGGCAAGAACGGACACTATACCGAAGCCCGTGCCTACGATACGCAGACCTATGCCGACGTGATGCTGAACGTCAACAAGACCTTCGGCGACGATTGGTCGCTCACGGCCAACGTCGGCGCTTCGCTCAACAACATCAAGACCGATGAACTTTCGTACCGCGGTCCGATTCAGGAGAACGGCCTTCCCAATATCTTCAACGTATTCGACCTCGACGACACGAAGAAGCGCGCCGAGAAGGTCGGCTGGCACGACCAGACGCAGTCGGTCTTCGCATCGGTCGAAGTGGGGTGGAAACAGATGCTCTACCTGACCGCGACGGGCCGCAACGACTGGGCTTCGCAGATCGCCGGGTCGCCCTCCAAGTCGTTTTTCTACCCCTCGGTCGGCCTTTCGTGGGTTCCCTCCTCGACGTGGGATTTGGGCAACGCCTTCTCCTACCTCAAGCTCCGCGGTTCGATCGCCTCGGTCGGCCTGCCGTTCCCGCGTTTCCTGACCACGCCGACCTACGAGTACGATGCTACGGGCAAGATATGGAAGGATAAGACGCACTATCCGATCGGCGACCTGAAACCCGAACGGACCATCACCTACGAGGTGGGTATCGACGCCCGTCTGTGGAAGAACATCAGCCTTTCGGCCTCGTGGTATTCCGCCGATACGAAGAACCAGACGTTCGACCCGGCGCTTCCGCCGTCGTCGTCCTATACGACCATCTACCTCCAGACGGGGCATGTCCGCAATACCGGCGTCGAGCTGTCGCTCGGCTATTCGAACCAGTGGCGCGATTTCGGCTGGTCGTCGAACTTCACCTTCTCGTGGAACAAGAACGAGATCATCGACTTGGCTTCCGGTGCGCTGAATCCCGTTACGGGCCAGCCGCTGAATCTTTCGGAACTCGACATCAAGGGGCTGGGCAAGGCCAAATACATCCTCAAGCAGGGCGGCACACTGGGCGACCTCTATACCACTTCGGATCTGAAATTCAACGACAACGGTTATGTCGAGGTCGATAAGGCGGGCAACCTGCTTCTCACCGACGAGGGCGACCAGATCTATCTCGGCTCCGTTTTTCCGAGCGAGAACCTCGCATGGCGCAACGACTTCCGCTACAAGGGGATCAACCTCGGCCTGCTGTTCACGGGACGCATCGGCGGCATCTGCTACTCGGCCACGCAGGCCAACATGGACCTGTACGGCGTCTCGGAAGTTTCGGCAGCCGCGCGCGATGCGGGCGGCGTGCTGATCAACGGCCGCGAGATGGTCGATGCCCAGAAATGGTATCAGGCTATCGGTTCGCAGTCGGGACTTCCGCAGTACTACACCTATTCGGCCACGAACTTCCGCCTGCAGGAGCTGTCGCTGGGTTACACGCTGCCGCGCAAATGGTTCCGCAACAAGATGGGACTCACCGTCTCGTTTGTGGGCCGCAACCTGTGGATGATCTACTGCAAGGCTCCTTTCGACCCCGAAGCCGTGGCTTCGACGGGGCTGAGCTATCAGGGCATCGACTACTTCATGATGCCGTCGCTGCGCAGTCTGGGTTTCAACGTGAAATTTGAATTCTAAACCATGAACAGCATGAAAAAGATAAATGCATACATGCAGCTACTGCTGCTTTCGGTAGTGCTGCTCAGCATTTCGTGTACGGGCGATTTCGAGAACATGAATCGCAATCCGAACGAAGTGACCGACGGGCAGATGGATGCCCTGAACTACAAGATCGGCACGAAATTCCAGTCGCTGCAGGGACTCGTGGTTCCCGTGCAGGAGCATATGTACCAGTTCAACGAAAGCCTGTCGGGCGGTCCGTTCGGCGGCTATATCGGAGCGACGGTAGACAGCTGGCTCACGAAGTTCGAGACCTTCAATCCTTCGGCCGACTGGCGCAAATGGCCGTTCGCCAACGTGATTACCGAGACTTACACGCCGTGGCGCGGCATCGTCACCGGTACGGACGACGAGGTGGCCGTCGCTTTCGCCAAACTGTTGCGCGTGGCGATCATGCACCGCGTGACCGACTCCTACGGGCCTATTCCCTATTCGAACCTCGAAACCAACGAGTCGATTACGGTGAAGTACGACAAGCAGGAGGAGGTCTATATGAAGATGTTCGGGGAGCTGGACGAGGCGATCGCCGCCTTCGCCGCCAATACGACGCTTCCGGCCGAGGCTTTCAGCCGCTACGACCGGGTCTACGGCGGCAATATCGCCCAGTGGCTCAAATATGCCAATTCGCTCAAGTTGCGCATGGCGATGCGCCTTAGCGAAGTGAAGCCCGACGTCGCCCGGACGAAGGCTGCCGAAGCCATCGCCGCAGGCGTCATCACGGCCAATGCCGACAATGCGGCCATGCACGCCGCCGAGAACCGCACGACGCTGATCTACAACGACTGGGGCGACCACCGCGTCGGCGCCGACATTCTCTGTTACATGACCGGCTACGAAGACCCGCGTCTCGAAAAGATGTTCCTGCCCAACGACAAGGGCGATTACGTGGGCATCCGCATCGGCATCGACGTCACGAGCAAATCGCAGGCGCAGGCCAAGTATTCAAACATGATCGTTACCAGTTCGACGCCTTACCTGTGGATCAACGCGGCGGAGGTGGCTTTCCTCAAGGCCGAATACGAGCTGCGCTGGGGAACGAAGGATGCCGCCAAGGCGCTCTACGAGCAGGCGATCCGCCTCTCGTTCGAGGACAAGGGCGCCAAGGACGCCGACGCCTATATCGCCGACAAGACCAGAAAACCTGCGGCCTATAACGATCCGCTGGGCAATTACAGCGCGACCGCCCTGAGTTCGATCACCATCGCATGGGAGGACGATTCCGCCGAAGGCGCCGACAAGGCGGCCATCAAAGAGCGCAATCTGGAGCGTATCATCACCCAGAAATGGATCGCCATCTTCCCGCTGGGCGTCGAGGCGTGGTCCGAGCACCGTCGCACGGGGTATCCGCGCCTGCTGCCCGCCGTCGAGGACAAGTCGGGCGGTACGGTGGATCTGGCTCAGGGCGCCCGCCGTCTGCCTTATCCCGTCGAGGAATACGACAAGAACAACGCCAATCTTCAGGAAGCCGTACAGATGCTTAACAGCGAGTCGCAGGGCAGCCGCAAGGGCGACGGCATGGGAACCCGCGTATGGTGGGACGTGAAACCTTATAACAACTAAACGCTATGAAACAGCACAGAATAATACGTTTCTCCGGTTTGTTCCTGCTCCTCGGCGTACTCTTCGGCCTTGCCGCCTGCAATGACTGGACCGAGATGGAGGCCGTGGACAACAACGTGAAGAAACCGTGGGAGCAGGACCCGGCCTTGTGGGCGGAATATACGGCCGCTCTGCGGGACTATAAAAAGAGCGAGCATTTCATCGTCTACGCCCGCCTGCACAACTCGCCCGCACCGGCGGCCAGCGAGAAGGACTTCATGCGCTGCCTGCCCGATTCGCTCGATATCGTGGCGCTGACCAATGCCGACAATTTCTCGCGTTACGATGCCGAGGATATGGCCGTCATGCGCGAGAAAGGCACGAAAGTGCTCTGGCAGGTGGACTATGCCGGACGTGCCGCCGAATTCGCCGACGCCGCGAAACTGGGCGCATGGCTCGACCGGGTCGTGTCGTCCGTCGCCGCCAACGGCATGGACGGCTATTCGTTCACTGGGATTCCCAACGCCGGCGATCCGGCAGCGGTGCAGGCCGCAGCGCTGATCGTCTCGAAACTCTCGGCCGACGAGAGCAAGCTGCTCGTCTTCGAGGGCAATCCGCTCTTCGTCGCCGAAGCGGACCGTGCGAAGGTGGATTATTTCATCCTCGACACCGAGAAAACCGAAGATGTCGGCGACGTGAAGCTGCAGATACTCAACGCCACGGGTTACGCGGCCGTTCCGGCTTCGAAACTCCTGCTGGCGGCCGAGGCCGGAGCGCCCCTCAAGGACGAAGACCGCGTGGAGTATGCCGCTGTCGAGGAGATGTCGCGCCGCGTGATAGCCTACGGTCCGTTGCGCGGACTGGGGGCCTACAACATCGGCAACGACTACTACAATGCGGACATGAACTACAAAATGATCCGTCAGGCCATCCAGACGCTTAATCCTTCTAAATAACCGACGCTATGAAATTAATACATAAATATCTCATACTGGGCGTTGCGGCAGCGGGGGCCTTTACGGCCTGCGATAACTATGATGCCGATGACCACAAGTTCGACAATGTCGTGTACCTCGACGTGTCGAAGACCGACGAGGTGCAGCCGGCCACCTTCAGCAACAATACGCCCACGGTCGAAAAGCCGATTCAGGCGACGCTGGCCTATCCCGAAGGGCAGGACGTCGCGGTGTCGCTCACGGTGGACCCGTCGCTCGTGGCGACCTACAACGCCCGCTACGGTTCGGACTGGAAAATGCTCGACGCGAAGTATTACGAGCTGTCGTCCGACAACGTGACCATCCATGCCGGCAAGACCGCGTCGGAGGTGGTGACGCTCCGCCTGAAAGGGCTGATGGGCGAAGGCGAACAGCAGACCGGCGCGCTGCCCATCGACGAGACCTACCTGCTGCCGGTGCGCATCTCCCATTCGTCGATGTCGGTGCTGAAAGGCTCCGAGGCCGCCTATTATGTCGTCAAACGCTCTTCGGCCATCACCGTCGCGGCGCAGCTTACGGACAACTGGATCGAATTCCCGTCGCTCGACAAGTACGGCGACAACAGCATGCCGTGGAATAAACTCCGGGCCATGACCTACGAAGCGCTGATCTACATCGACGATTTCGCGCTGACCGACATTCAGGGCAATCCGGTGAGCATTTCGACCGTGATGGGCGAGGAGGACTATGCGCTGCTGCGTATCGGCGACACGAATTTCGAGCGCGAACAGCTGCAGTTCGACGGTTCGGGCGTCGGATTCGGCAAATTCCCCGGACGCGACAACACGAAGGTCCTCCAGAAGGGTTACTGGTATCACGTCGCCTGCACTTACGACCAAAACACCCGCGTCGTACGTGTCTATGTCAACGGCAGGATACAGAGCGAGGGGACCGAGATGGGGCCGGCCGCACTGGACGACAAGAACTTCATCCACCTGGCCCGCCGTGCGCTGTACGACCTGTGGGACAACGAAACTAATCCGGGTAAGAAAAATGAATACAAAACCCTCGGATACGATACGTATAGCGAAGCCCGCCAGTTCTTTATCAGTTATTCGTACAACGACTACCGTCCGCTGAACGGCAAGATCGCCGAGGCGCGCGTCTGGTCCGTCGCCCGCACTCCCGAACAGATCTGGGAGAACATGTACAACGTCGAGAACCCGAAGGACGACCCGACGCTGCTCGGTTACTGGAAATTCAACGACGGCAAGGGCAATACGGTGAAGGATTACTCGCGCTACGGCAACGACGGTCAGGCGAAATACGACCTGAAGTGGCCCGACGGCATCGAGATTCCGAAAATTAATGAAGTGGAGGAATAAATTATGAAGACGCAAAAGATACAGAATTTATTAGTAGTGACGCTTTTCTGCGCGGCGGCGCTCGCGGGCCTTACGGCCTGCGACGCCGACCCCGTGGAACGCGAAGGAGGCAAACTGCCCGACAAGGACGGGCTTGAGAATACCTACGGCATGCTGCGCAGTACCCGGAGCGTCCGGGACGAGGTGCGCGTATTTCTGACCGAAGGCAACGGATTCGTGACCGATAACTTCTATTATCAACTCACCAGGCCGCTCGGATCGGCGCTGTCCCTCGAAGCGGCCGTGAAAGCCGGGGAGGGCGAGACGGAACGCACTCTGCTGCCCGAAGCCAATTACGACTTTCCCGACGGCAAGAAGCTGGACATTGCAGGCGATGCCCAGCATTCGGCGCTCAAACGTATCCGTTTTTTTGCCGAGAATCTTGCTCCGGGCGAGTATTACCTGCCCCTGACGGTCGCTGCGGACGCTGCGGACGCTGCGGATGCCGAACGGCAGACTGTCAATTACCTGCTTACGGTCCGCGGTCTCCAGATGGGTGAGTACAAACTCAATCAGGAACAGGTGTTCACGGTATTTTACCTCAATACCGCTCTGTATCAACCCTTGCTCGTAGATGAATACCTGATGTCCAAACTGGACGAAAATTGGGAAAATGCATGGCCGGAACGACCCGACGGTACGAGAACCATCGGCGATATTGTAAATCTGCGTACGGTCGTACTCGATTACGACGCTGCAACGTCGCGGGCTTTACTGAATCTGGGTGCCGACATGCGCTATGTCCTCGGCCATGCGACCAAGTATATCCGTCCGTTGCAGGATAAGGGCCGCAAGGTCTGCATCAGCATCGAAGGCGGCGGCAAGGGATTGGGATTCTGCAACCTCACCGATGCGCAGATCGCCGATTTCACGGCGCAGGTGAAGGCGGTCGTTACCGAATACGGACTTGATGGCGTGAATTTCTGGGACCGGAATTCCGGTTACGGCAAAGAGGGCATGCCGGCGATGAATACGACGTCGTACCCCAAACTGATCAAAGCCGTGCGCGAAGCGCTGGGCGACGGACTGCTCGTAACGCTTACCGACCATATGGAGCCTACCGAATATTTCTGGGATACTGCGGCTATGGGCGGCATCGAGGTCGGCAAATACCTCGACTATGCGTGGTCCGGCTATCTGGATAACTCCAAAGACATGCAGATCGTCGATCCGTGGCATCAGGGCGCCGCGTTTGTTTCGGCGGAATGGCCCCGCAAGCCGATCGCAGGACTCGCTCCCGCCAAATACGGATGCGTCAATATTCCGTGGTATACGGGAGAGGCGGAAACAACCCCGACTGAGCGAATCGCACCTGTCTTTCTCTGGCGCGATGCCGGCTATAAACAGAGCAATATTCTGGTTTTCGAAGAGATGCGCACGGTTCTTCAGGACAAATACGAAAGTACATGGACCAGCAGTATCACGGATGGATATAAATTCTTTGCTGACGACGGAGTCTACCTTATCGACGAAAGCCCTTGGGGTAAGAATTACTTCTCGGAAAATGAGTATATGTTCGATGCTATTAAGCTGGGAGAGTTAGCGGATGGTAGGCGCGGATATAATAAATGGACAAAAGATTGGTAATGAATGAAGTCGGAAAAATGCCGGAAAAGTTCCGGCAGAATTATAAAAACCTTTAAAAACTTTATGCGTATGAACAAACCCCAAGAACAAATCACTCCTTGCAACAACGCTCCCGCCAAAGGGGGAAAATCAATTACTAACTTAAATTGTGGAAGCCGTTTGGTTTTTACGGCAGAAACGACGCTGCAACCGGAGTGTTGCAGCGTCGTTTGCGGTGTAAGGCGTGTTTTGCGCCGGGGCTTCTTTACGGAAGAGCCGGCGATTCGGCGGCCGTCTGACCGCCGGATTCCGGGCGTCAGATTTTGTCCAGCTCCACGGTGAAGTGCCGCAGGATCGGCGCCTCGAACGTGATGCGGTAGCCGGTGGTGATTTCGGCGCGGCGTTCGTAGATGTTGCGGCAGGCGGCGGCGATCACGCGGATGTGGTTGTCCGAATAGACCCGGCGCGGGATGGCCAGACGCAGCAGTTCGAGCCGCGGATAGCGGTTCTCGTGCGTGTCGGGGTCGCGGTCGGCGAGGATCGAGCCGATCTCCACGCCGCGGATGCCCGCTTCGAGGTAGAGCTCCACGGCGAGCGTCTGGGCGATAAACTGCTCCTTCGGGAGGTTGGGCAGCACCTTTTTCGCATCGACGAAGATGGCGTGTCCGCCTGCCGGACGCTGGTAGGGGACGCCGTATTCGTCGAGCAGGTCGCCCAGCAGCTTCACCTGACGGATGCGGGCGTCGAGCTGCTCGAATTCGGTGTTCTCGTCCAATCCCACGGCCAGCGCGTCCATGTCGCGGCCCGACATGCCGCCGTAAGTCACGTAGCCCTCGAACATGATGCTGAAGGTCATGGCCCGTTTGTAAAGCTCCTCGGAGCGCATGGCCACGAAGCCGCCCATGTTCACCACGCCGTCCTTCTTGGCCGAGATGGTCATGATGTCGGCATAGGTGTAGATTTCTCGGACGATCTCCTTGATCGTCTTGTCGGCGTAACCGGCTTCGCGGGTCTTGATGAAGTAGGCGTTTTCGGCGAAACGGGCCGAGTCGAGCAGCAGGGGCACTCCGTAACGGCGGCATACTTCGGCCGTCTCGCGGATGTTGCGCATCGACACGGGCTGTCCGCCCGCCGTGTTGTTGGTGATGGTCAGCACCACGCACGGAACTTTCTCGCGCGGGTTCTCGCGCAGGAGCTTTTCGAGCTTGGCGATGTCCATTTCGCCTTTGAACGGCAGCTCCTTCTGGGTGTCGGCCGCGTCGTCGATGGTGCAGTCCACGGCGTGGCAGCGGCGGAACTCGATGTGTCCCTTCGTGGTGTCGAAATGGGAGTTGCCCGGCACGATGTCGCCCTCTTTGAGCAGAGCCGAAAAGATGACGTTCTCAGCGGCGCGCCCCTGATGCGTGGGCAGGAAGAAAGGCATGCCGAAGAGCCGGGAAATGGTCTCCCTGAGCCGGAAATAGGACGATGCGCCGGCGTAGCTTTCGTCGCCGGTCATCATGGCCGCCCACTGGCGGTCGCTCATCGAACCCGTTCCCGAATCGGTCAGCAGGTCGATCGTGACCTGATCGCTGCGCAGTTTGAAGAGGTTGTAGCTGGCTTCGCGGATCCATGTCTCGCGTTCGGCGCGCGTGGAGGTGCGGATGGCCTCGGTCATTTTGATCTTGTAGGGTTCTGCATACGGAAGTGTCATACAAAAGAGCGTTTTAGGTTGTAATTTGTTGTTCGTATACTCAAAATTACGAAAATATTTTGAGATCTTTGGTATCGGTATTATATTTGTGAAAGCCGGTGTGTATTTTTTAATTCTTTCGCGCTATGAAAAAGTATCGTTGCACCGTCTGCGAGTATATTTACGACCCAGCGCTGGGTGATCCCGAAAACGGCATCGCTCCCGGCACGGCATTCGACGATCTGCCCGACGGTTGGATATGCCCGGTCTGCGGCGAAGGCAAATGGGCCTTCGAACCTCTCGAAGAACAATAAAAAACGACGAAGACTATGTTAAACCTCATTGTTTCACTATTAATTTTACCGCTTATGGCAACAGACACTGCAAAACAGGCGCGCTTCACTCCGAAGGACCTGCCTTACGCTTATGACGCTCTCGCACCGCAGGTCTCCGAAGAGACGCTGCGCTTTCACCACGACAAGCATTACGTGGGATACGTGAATAAACTCAACGAACTGATTGTCGATACCCCCTATGCCGAGCAGCCGCTGGAGGATATCGTCGTTTCGGCCGACGGCGCGATCTTCAACAACGCCGCGCAGATGTGGAACCACGAATTCTTCTTCGACGAACTTTCGCCCAAGGCGCAGACCCGTCCCACGGGCGCGCTGCTGAAGGCCATCGACGAAAATTTCGGATCGTTCGACCAGCTGAAGGCCCAGATGGAGAAAGCCGCCGCAGGGTTGTTCGGTTCGGGCTGGGTATGGCTCGCGGAGGACAAGTCGGGCAAGCTGGCGATCGTCAGCGAGCAGAACGCCGGCAATCCGCTGCGCTACGGCATGAAGCCCCTGATGTGCTTCGACGTTTGGGAGCATGCTTACTATATCGACTACCGCAACCGCCGCGCCGATGCTGTCGCAGCCCTCTGGGACCGCATCGACTGGAAGGTCGTCGAAGAGCGCTACGCCAAGAAATAGCGGGTTCCGCTTAGGAAAGGACGCCGTTTCCCGGTTTCGGGAACGGCGTTTTTTCGTGCCCGGATTTCATGCGGCGGAGGGTTTCCGGGGGCGGCGGACTATATTCCGCCGGATATACAGGATCGGAAATATTATATATTTCCGTCGTTCGCCGCAGAAAATTCTGGCGGGAAAAAATTGGTGGAAATGGCAAAAAGTATTACCTTTAA
>NZ_AENZ01000069.1:0-98666 GCF_000183485.2 Alistipes sp. HGB5
AACTTTTTATTTTAAAAAATTAACTAATAGATTAACGCTTATGGTAAAAAAAATCCTACTATCGTTAATTGGAGTACTTGTGTTTGCAGCGGGGGCATTCGCCCAAGCCAAACAAGTGCGCGGTAGTGTCGTTGATGAAAACGGAGCGGCCGTGATCGGCGCTTCGGTTATCGTCAAAGGTACGACCATCGGTGTATCCACCGATCAGCAGGGATTTTTCGTTATGAACAATGTTCCGGCGAAATCCGAGGAACTGCAAATCTCCTATTTGGGGTATGTTACGCAGGATGTGAAGATCCGTCCGAACATGCAGATTACCCTTGTTCCTGACGAGCAGACTATCGAGTCCGTCGTGGTTACGGGTATGACCAAGACCGACAAACGACTCTTTACGGGTGCGGCGGACCGCCTTTCTGCCGACGATGTGAAACTTTCGGGTATGGCCGATATCAGCCGCGGTCTGGAAGGCCGTTCGGCCGGTGTCTCGGTGCAGAACGTATCGGGTACGTTCGGTACCGCTCCCAAGATCCGCGTCCGCGGTGCGACGTCGATCTTCGGCAGCTCGAAGCCCCTCTGGGTTGTGGACGGCGTCATTATGGAGGATGTGATCGACATCGACGCCGACGCACTCTCTTCGGGTGACGCCACGACGCTGATCAGCTCCGCCATCGCAGGTCTCAACGCCGACGACATCGAGAGCTTCAGCATTCTGAAAGACGGTTCCGCAACTTCCATATACGGTGCGCGCGCTATGGCCGGCGTGATCGTCGTTACGACCAAGAAAGGCCGCGCAGGCGAAAGCCGCATCAGCTATACCGGCGACTATACGTTCCGCATGACGCCGCGCTATGCCGATTTCAACATCATGAATTCTCAGGATCAGATGTCGGTATATCAGGAAATGGCCGCTAAGGGCTGGCTCAACAACTCGACTATCGCAAACGCCTCTTCGAGCGGTGTTTACGGCAAAATGTGGGAGCTGGTAAATACGGGCAAACTCGAAAATACGGAGGCTGCGCGCAACCGCTACCTGCGTAAGGCCGAGTACCGCAACACGGACTGGTTCAAGGAGCTTTTCCGGAGTACGTTGATGCACACGCACTCGATCAGCCTCAGCTCCGGTACCGAGAAGTCGCAGTACTACGCTTCGATGAGCGCCATGTTCGATCCGGGATGGACCAAGGCCAGCGAGGTGGAGCGTTATACGGCGAACCTCAACGCTACCTACAATATTTTCGACAATCTGACGCTGAACCTCATTTCGAGCGGCTCTTACCGTAAGCAAACGGCTCCGGGTACGTTGGCCGCGACGACCGACGTGGTATTCGGCGAGGTAAAGCGCGATTTCGACATCAACCCCTACTCGTATGCGATGAATTCGTCCCGGACGCTCGATCCCGATGAATTCTACACGCGCAACTACGCTCCGTTCAACATTCTCGACGAACTTGGGAAGAACTACATCGATCTCAACGTCGTGGATACGAAGTTCCAAGCAGAACTGCGTTACAAACCCGTCACGGGTCTCGAACTGAGCGCACTGGCCGCCATCAAATATTCGGCTACGACGCAGGAGCACAACATTACGGACTATTCGAATCAGGCCCGCGCCTACCGTGCAATGGCTACTACGGTGATCCGTGACAACAACCCGTTCCTGTATACCGATCCCGACAATGCGTATGCAGTGCCTATTTCGATCCTGCCCAAGGGCGGTATCTACAAGCGCCGCGACAACAACATGCTGTCGTACGACTTCCGTTTTGCCGCTTCGTACAATACGGAGATCAACAACCAGCACATTATCAACCTCTACGGAGGTATGGAGGTCAACCAGAGCGACCGTCACGAATCTTGGTTCAACGGCTGGGGTATGCAGTACTCGATGGGCCTGATCCCCTTCTACGCCTACGAGGTATTCAAGAAAGGCAAGGAGGAGAACACCGACTACTTCGGTCTGGCCGACACCCATTACCGCAACGTCGCTTTCTTCTTCAACGGCACCTATTCGTGGAACGGCCGCTACACCCTCAACGGAACCTTCCGTTACGAAGGAACGAACCGCATGGGTAAGAGCCGCAGCGCCCGCTGGCTGCCGACATGGAACGTCGCCGGTGCATGGAACGTACACGAAGAGAATTTCTTCGAGGCGCTGCGTCCCGCACTGTCGCACTTGTCGCTGAAGGCTTCCTACTCGCTGACCGCAGACCGCGGCCCCAGCTTCGTGACCAACTCGCGCGTCGTCATTACGAGCAATACCCCGTGGCGTCCTTCGGCCGGTGTTACCGAGTCGGGTCTGACGATTTACGACTTGGAGAACAGCGAGCTGACTTACGAGAAGAAGAACGAGGTGAACGTCGGTATCGACATGGGCTTCCTGAACAACCGCATCAGCCTCGCAGCCGACTGGTACAAGCGTGACAACCACGACCTGATCGGTGTGATCAACACGCAGGGTATCGGCGGTCAGGTGATGAAATACGGTAACGTCGCCGGTCTGAAATCTTCGGGTGTCGAGCTGACTCTTTCGACCCGCAACATCGAAACCAAGAATTTCAGCTGGTCTACGGACTTCATCTATTCGCACCTGAAAGAGGAGGTGACCGACCTGATGTCGTACAAGCGTGCCATCGACCTCGTATCGGGCACCGGTTTCGGTATGGAAGGCTATCCTTCGCGTTCGATCTTCTCGTTCGACTTCCAAGGCCTGAACGACGAGGGTATCCCGCAGTTCATCAACGAGAAAGGCCAGCTCACGACCACCTCGATCAACTTCCAAGAGCGTAACAACCTCGGACATCTGAAGTATTCGGGTACGGCCGATCCGACGGATTTCGGTAGCTTCGGCAACATGTTCCGTCTCTATGGCTTCAAGCTCAATGTCTTCATCACCTACTCGTTCGGCAATGTGATCCGTCTGGATCCGGTCTTCTCCGAATCCTACAGCGACCTGCTCTCCATGCCGCGCGAGTTCCGCAACCGCTGGATGCGTCCGGGCGATGAGAACCATACGGATATTCCGGTTATCGCCAACAAGCGTCAGGTCAAGAAGGACAACTACCTTTCGCGCGCTTACAATGCCTACAACTATTCGACGGCACGTATCGCCAAGGGCGACTTCATCCGCATGAAGGAGATTTCGCTGACCTACGACTTCCCGAAGCGCTGGATCAAGAAACTCCGTTTCTCGAACATGTCGCTTAAACTTCAGGCTACGAACCTCTTCCTGATCTATGCCGACAAGAAGCTCAACGGTCAGGATCCCGAATTCTTCAATACCGGCGGTGTTGCGGTTCCGGTGCCCAAGCAATTTACGCTGACGCTGAAAATCGGTTTATAACAGACGCTAAAGTTGAAAAATATGAATACGAAAAAAATAACCACGCTAATCGTACTCGCGGCTGCCCTCGTGGCGCTTCCCGCTTGTAACGACTTTTTGGATGAGATGCCGGACAACCGAACCGAACTCGATTCGAGCGACAAGATCACCAGTCTGCTGGTTTCGGCATATTCCGAACATACCTACCCCGTAACCTGCGAATACGCATCGGACAATGTCGATGAAACGGCATTGGTTTCACCGAACTTCGAACCCGAACAGGAAGAGTACTACCGCTGGCAGGACGTTACGGCGGCCGTTACCAACGAAGCGCCTCAGGTCGTATGGAGTCAGTATTACATGGCGATTGCCGCTGCCAACCAAGCGCTCGACGCCATCAAGGAGCTGGGCGGCGCCGACACCCCGCAGCTGAAGGCCGCCAAGGGCGAAGCGCTCATTTGCCGTGCATACGCTCATTTCTGTCTGGCCAATATGTTCTGTCAGGCTTACAATCCGCAGTATGCGTCGGAAGACCTTGGCATCCCCTACATGGAGAAGGCCGAAACGATACTCAACCCCAAATACACCCGCGGTACGCTGGCCGATGTCTATTCCAAGATCGACGCCGACCTGATCGAGGGTCTGCCGCTGATCACCGACGAGTTCTACTCGGTGCCGAAGTACCATTTCAACCAGAAGGCCGCCTATGCCTTTGCAGCCCGTTTCTACCTCTTCTATCAGAAGTGGGACGAGTGTATCGCCGCCGCGAAGGTAGTGCTGGGAAGCGCTCCCGAAACGATGATGCGCGACCTCGAAGCGAACGGCAAGCTGGGACTGCAGTCGGCCGACGGACAGACCCTGCTCCGCACGATGGACTATATCGACTACTCGCACAAGTGCAATCTGCTGCTGCAGACCTCGATAACCGATGCTCCCGGCATTTCGTTCGGTCCTTACAATGCCTACACCGGGTTCTCCCACGGTAACTGGCTGGATCAGACCGAAACCTTCCGCGCTCCGACGGCTCCATGGGGCAGCAGCTATACGCTCTACTCTGCGCCGTATTCAATGAATACCGGTAAAGCCGACAAGTGTTTCGCATGGCGTGCGCCCTATCTCTTCGAGATCAAGGACCCGGTGATGCAGACGGGACTCGCGCATACGGTTTTCCCCGCATTTACGGCCGAAGAGACGCTGCTCTGCCGCGCCGAGGCTTACATCATGAAGAAGGAATACGGACCGGCTCTGAACGACATGAACCTCTGGATCAGCAAATATGTGAAATCCGGCGCCCAGACGCTCACCGAAGCCAGTGTCAACCAGTGGGCGCAGAACACGAAGGAGTATACCCCGGCCAACCCCACGGTGAAGAAACCTTTCGGCGAGACGGCTTTCCCGCTCGAAGCCGGCACGCAGACCAACATGTGCTATGCGCTGCTGCATCTGCGCCGTGTGGAGACCGTACACCTCGGTTTGCGCTGGTTCGACGTAAAACGTTACGGCATTACGATCTATCGTCGCAAGCTGGCCAGCTACAACACGCTCGGAAGCGTTACCGACGAACTGCACGCCCGCGACCCGCGCTGCGCGATGCAGCTGCCGATGGATGTCGTTGCCGCAGGCCTGACTCCTAACCCGAGATAATCAGATGCTAACGATAAAACAGGATATACGATGAAAAAGAATATTATATTACTTATGACGGCAGTGTTCGGAGTGTTCGTTTTGGCGGGCTGCTCCGAGGACGACCTGAAAAAGACGAGTGCTGTCCTCGACTCGCCTACCGTCGAGAACGATTTCGACAGATGGCTTGCCAAGAACTATATGGAACCCTACAACATCGATTTCAAATATCGTTTCAAAGATGTTCTGGGCGACATGGACTACAACCTGACTCCCGCGGATTACGGACAGGCGATCAAACTGGCCAAGCTGACGCTGCACCTGACGCTGCAGGTTTACGACGAAGTGACGGGCAACAGGCAGTTCATCAGCGAGAACTTCCCGAAGATCGTCCATGTTATCGGTTCGCCGGCCTATAACGAAAACAACAACATCGTACTCGGTGTGGCCGAAGGCGGTAAGATGATGACCCTTTATCAGGTAAACATCATCGACTATCTGCTGAGCACGAAGAATATTGCCCAGCTCAACGAGCTATTCTTCAAGACCATGCACCATGAGTTCGGTCACATCCTCCACCAGACGCGGCCCTACTCGACCGACTTCAACGCCGTGACGCCTTCGAGCTACGTCGGCGACGCATGCTTCGACACCTATCGGACGGATGCAGCGGCTCGTCAGGCCGGGTTTATCACGCGTTATTCGTCGAAGGCTCCCGATGAGGATTTCGTGGAACAGCTCTCGCTCTACGTAACCTCGACGGCTGCCGAATGGGAAGCCATTCTCGCACAAGGCGGCAGCGCCGGACGTCCGCTTCTCGAACAGAAGAACGATATCATGCGTGCCTACATGCTCAGCACATGGGATATCAATATCGATGAACTGCGAAAAGTGGTATTACGTCGGCAGAATGAGATTTGGTCGCTCGATTATAACATTTAATTCGTAAAAGAGATGAAAAAACTTATCATATTATTAGCGGTTTTGCCGCTTGTCCTCTCTTCGTGCCTCAAAGACGACAAGGACGCTTTCGGCAAAACGGCCAGTGAGCGAATCCGCGAGGTGCAGGAGGGCACCGAAAAGGCGCTGACCGGAGCTGCCAACGGCTGGCTGATGGAGTACTATCCCAGTGCGACGCAGGAGTACGGAGGCATTGCGATCTACATGAAGTTCCAGAACGGAACGGTTACCGTAACTTCCGAAGCGGGAGGCGCCGGCAAGACCGCCGAGAGTCTCTACTCGTACGATCAGGATTACGGTCCCACGATCAATTTCGACACTTACAATCCGTACTTCCATATCTATTCGGAGCCGAACTCCGGTGTCGGCCCGACCAATACGGGTATGGGAGGCGACAGCGAGTTCATCATCATGAGCTACGCGGCCGACAAAGTCGTTCTGCGCGGCAAGAAGACCCAGAACACCATCGTGCTGACTCCCCTGCCGGAAACCGCATGGAACACGATGTTCGGCAAATATTCTGCGGATGTGACCAAGATGGACAATTTCCGGTCCTACGAACTCGTTCTCAACGGCAAGACCTACGACATTTCGCGCGAGGTGGCGGCCGGTTATAACTCCCGTTATTTTTCGGTTGTGACTGAAAACGGAACGATTCCCGCAAGCTTCATCTACACGCAGGATACCGGACTCAAGTTCTATGAGCCGCTGGTTGTCGACGGAGTGTCGATCGAGGAGATGACTTGGAGCGGCGGCATGTTCACCGACGAGATGAGCGGCGCCCGGATTCAGGAAACGGTATCCAACAATAAGTTCACCTTCGCCGTATCGGACATCAAGGCTACTTCGGTCAACGTAGAAACGACGCCGACTGTTGCAAACGAGTACTACTATTTCGACGTCGTGCCGTCGAGTGCATTCGCAAGTGCATCGGATGAGGAGATTCTGTACGAACTGATGGACGGAATCACGTCGATGAACCAATTGTCGCTCGGCAAAATGATGAAAACGCTGACGGTAGATTCTGACACGGAGTACATACCCTGCGCATTCGGTCTTAAAATCGTAAACGGCTGGATCTATCCGATCACGGAACTGGCAAAGGGCACCGCTTTCATGAGCGGTCAGGGCGATCCGATGTCGCCGGAATACCAAGCATGGCTCGGTACATGGACCGTCACCAGTACGTCGTCCGAAAAGAGCAAGCAGCCGATTACATTCGACATCACGCTTGCCAAGAAGGTCGCCAACACCTCTTATTCGCTGACCGGCTGGGATATTTCGGTCCGCCGACTGACTTGGGCGGGAACTGCCGACTTCAAAGCAACCAACAATTCGTTCGAGATCATAAACGGGCAAGAACTCCCGTATTCGGATCCCAACGGTACGCCGTATCTTATCGCCCGCGGAATCGCAGCATCGGGCACCTATATCGTCTCTGGCAGCTATCCGGCTCTGACCGGCGTTATGAATTCCGACGGAACAGCTTCCGTTTCCTGCTATAAGGGCAAGTTCTCGGACGGCGAGGAGTTTACCGTAGGTACGGTAGGATATTTCATAGATACCGGAGGCAGCTACGGATCTTATGGTCCCGCAGCAGGATTTACATCGGGAGATCATCCGGTCGGACCGTTCAAGATGGTTAAGAAATCGGCTGCCGGCGTCCCCGCCAAAGCCGCTGCTCTGACGAACGTCAATACTGTAATCCGGTACCACAAATTATCGGATATTCCGCAGATGAATTTATCGTCGTTTCAGATCGGCATCAATGTAAAAGCTGCAAAGCTCGAATAAGAGCCCTTGCATTATTGATCAATAGGGGTGGGAGGAGTCATTATCGAATGACTCCTCCCAAATTTTAGAGGGATTACCATCGTTTGATCTGCATGAGTTCGGTATTGCACCGGACTCATGTTTGTCAATGGACTCTTCATAGGCGCGCAGGCGCAGCCGACTGCCGGAGAGGTCTTCAAGCGGAATGCAGGCTGGGACGGTTCGTCTCCATAAAATAATAAATAGAATAATAATTTGCATAAATCCGCACAAAATCGCATATTTGTATCTCAATCTTCCGTTACGAACCATTTATGGAATCTTTTTTGAACCATACGCCGGCGGCATATACTCCCTGTAAATCCGCTCCGGAAGATTTGCAGAGCCTATCTTTTGTCATCTATCCAAAATCATAGTTTATGAACAACAGAAAACTACTCATTTTTGCGTCATTCCTGCTGTTGGCGGGCTGTACGACCGATCCGGATACGGATAATAACGCGGGGGGGGGTACTTCCGCGCAGACTCCGTCGGCCAAGATCGTCAACACCTCCGCCGATGCGGCGGCCGAAACGCTTCTGGTCTATTTCAACGACCGTGCGGTCGAAACCATCGAAAGCACCGCTGCCGCAACCCGCACTGCGGCGACACGTTCGGGAGTCGCCTCCGTAGACGACGTTCTGAGCCGTCTGGAGATCGTTTCGCTGGAACGTCTTTTCACTTACGACGCCCGGAACGAAGAGCAGACCCGCGCCGCAGGGCTGCATAAATGGTACATACTCACCTTCGGCCAAGGCGCGGATCTGGAAAAAGCCGCAAGGGAGCTGGCCGGAGTGGCCGAAGTGAGCCGCATACAATTCGACACGAAACTGCAAAAGGCATCGGTCGGCAATCCCATGCCGTTCAGAATCGACGAGACGGGGACGACCCGCGCCGATTTCTCCGGCAGCGGCTTCAATGATCCCGGACTTCCGAACCAATGGCACTACAGCAACAACGGCGACAAAATGTTCGCGGCTACGACGGCCGCAGGCGCCGACATCAATGTTCCGGAGGCATGGAAACTGACCGGCGGCAGCCCTTCGATCATCGTCGCCATCGTCGATGAAGGCGTGAAATACACCCATCCCGATCTGGCCGACAACATGTGGGTAAATAAGGCCGAACTGAACGGTGCGGCAAACACCGACAATGATGGGAACGGCTATAAGAACGACGTACATGGCTACAACTTCGCTACAAACTCCTCCAATCTGACATGGAGTGTATCGCATTATGACAATAAAGGCAAATACGACGGCGATTCGGGCCACGGCACCCACGTCGCAGGTACGGTAGCCGCCGTAAACAACAACGGCAAAGGCGTCTGCGGCGTAGCGGGCGGCACGGGCAGCAACGACGGCGTGAAACTCATGTCGTGCCAGATTTTTTCGGGCGGCAAGGGCGGCACCATCTCGACTTCGGTCCGGGCGATCAAATACGCCGCCGACAACGGCGCCTCGATCATCCAGTGTTCGTGGGGCTACCCCACTCAGTCGCCGTTCACGTCGGACAGCTATTATGAAAGGAATTACGCCGCGGAAAAAGAGGCGATCGACTACTTCGTCTCGAAAAAGAACAACGACGTACTCGACGGTGGCCTTGCGATCTTCGCCGCAGGCAACGACGCCACCAACTTCGCGAGTTATCCGGGCGGCTACCGCAGCTACGTTTCGGTCACCTCGTTCGGCCCGGACTACCTGCCGGCCTACTACACGAATTACGGTCCCGGCTGCAACGTCGCGGCTCCGGGCGGCGACGCCAGCATCTCGCCCGCAGGAACCAGCGCCGCGCAGGTGCTTTCGACACTGCCTTCCGAGCTACCCGCAGAACTCGGCACCGACGGAGCCGACTACGGCTACATGCAGGGCACCTCGATGGCCTGCCCCCACGTATCGGGCGTCGCTGCGCTGGGACTCTCCTACGCGCTGGCCAAAGGCAGGCATTACACGGTGGACGAGTTCAAATCGATGCTCCTGACCGCCGTAAACGACATCGACTCCTATATCATCGGCGGCACCAAAAACGGCATGGTACTCCGCAACTACCGCAAGAATATGGGCACCGGATCGATCGATGCCTACCAGCTGCTGATGCAGATCGAAGGCACGCCCTGCCTGCCGGCTAAAGTCGGCGTACAGCAGGTGCTCTCGCTCGACAAGTTCTTCGGGCAGGCTTCGGCGAACCTGACCTACAAGAGCGCCGAAATGTCGCAGGCCGACATGGACAAGCTGGGGATCACCGCCGCGCCTGCGTTCTCGTACGGAAAACTGCAGATCAAATGCACCAAACCGGGCGTCGCCAAGATCAAGATCAAGGCCATGGCCGGAAGTTCCTCGGCAAACGGAGAGATGAGCGGCATGGAGATCACCAAGGAGTTCGCGATCATCGCCCGCGCGGTACAAGCCGGCAACGGGGGTTGGTTATAATATAAACGTATGAAAACTATGAGAAAGACTATCTATATCGTACTGGCCGCATTGGGCCTGTGTCTGTTCGCCGGCTGCGGATCGTCGGACAAGGAGAAGGTGTCGCCCACGGCAAAACAGCTCGTCGGCGAGTGGCAGCTCAAGACATGGACGGGCGAGACTCCGCAGGATTTCGATATTTACCTCTCGTTCGGAGCGGACAATACTTTCGAGATATACCAAAGGCTCGCCGAGGTAAAATACCAGAAATTCACCGGCAGTTATCAGGTGCAGAACGACGTGCTCAGCGGAAAATACAGCGGCGACAAGAACTTCGGAAGCACCTACGACATTTCATTCAACGAATCGGGCAGCACGCTGACGCTGACCAGCGCCACGAACGTTACGGAAGTGAGCGTATACGAGCGCAGCACGATTCCGAATTCGGTCAAGGAGGGCGCCGCCGTGATGAAATCCACCCGTTCGGCGGTACGGCTGGCTCTGTAGGCCGTCCGCCGCAAAGGTCAAAACAGAGAATCTCCGGTCTTATGACCGGAGATTTTTTCATGCCGGAGTCATTCACACCCCACCGGCGGCCGATTTCCGGACGCAAACGCCGTTCATGTCCGAAAAACTGTTATATTTGCCCTCTGGAAGAGAAATTATATTTACAGAAACATCAGACGGACAGCCGGATAGCTCTCGATTTCCGTTTTGGCACATTTTTCACTATCTTTGGACAAAATACGTTACATATTATGAACATCACCGAAATTCTGCCCGGCATTCATTACGTCGGGGTCAATGATCGCACGACAACCCGTTTCGAAGGCCTCTGGTCGCTTCCCCACGGAGTTTCATACAACGCATATCTGGTCGCAGACGAGAAGGTCGCCCTGATCGACACCGTCGAAGAGGCTTTCGGAAGCCGTTTGTTCGAAAATATCCGCGAGACGATCGGCGACCGCCCGATCGACTACCTCGTGGTCAATCACATGGAGCCGGACCACTCGTCGTCCATCCGCGCCCTGCGCCTGCTCTACCCCGACATCCGGATCGTCGGCAATGCCAAGACGCTGCAAATGATCCAAGGCTTCTACGGCATCGACACCGGGACGCTCGAAGTCAAGGAGGGCGACACGATTTCGCTCGGCGCGAAGACGCTCTCGTTCTACATGGCGCCGATGGTACACTGGCCCGAAACGATGGTCACGTGGTGCGCCGAAGCCGGGACGCTCTTCTCTGGCGACGCTTTCGGCACGTTCGGGGCTATCGACGGCGGCATCACCGATTCGCAGCTCGACCCGTCGCGCTACTGGGACGAGATGCGCCGCTACTACGCCTGCATCGTGGGCAAATACGGCGGCCCCGTGCAGAAAGCGCTGGCAAAGGTCCGCGGACTGAACCCCACGACCATCTGTTCGACCCACGGTCCCGTATGGCAGCGGCAGATTCCGCAGGTAATGGATATTTACGACCGTCTGAGCCGCTACGAGGGAGAACCCGGCGTAGTGCTCGCCTACGGTTCGATGTACGGCAACACGGAGCAGATGGCCGAACGCATCGCCCGCGAGCTTGCGAGCCGGGGCGTCGGCCCGATCGTCATGTACAACCTTTCGTTCGCCGACGAATCGGTCGTGCTGCGCGACGTGTTCCGCTACGACACGCTGATCGTCGGCGCGCCGACCTACAACGGAGGCATCTACCCGCCCGCGGCGCGCCTGCTCGACCTGATCGCCGCTCGCTGCGTCCCGCAGCGCAACTTCGGGTGGTTCGGATCGTTCTGCTGGGCCGGGGCCGCCGTGCGCGGCATGGGCGAATTCGCGCAGCGCATGAAGTGGGAGCCGATCTGCGATCCCGTGGAGATGAAGCAGGGCTTCTCGTCCGGCTGCCACGACTTCTGCAGCCGGTTCGCCGACGGCGTCGCCGAGCGCTTCCGCCGCTGAACATACACACACCAAAAACTCACAATATGAAAATCGCAGTCGTAGGAACGGGGTACGTCGGTCTGGTTTCGGGGGCTTGTTTCGCCGAAATGGGCCTCGACATCACGTGCGTCGATATAGACAAAAAGAAGATCGACGGGCTGAACAACGGCGTCATCCCGATCTATGAACCGGGGCTGGAAGAGGTCGTCCGGCGCAATGTCGAAGAGGGCCGTCTGCACTTCACGACCGAACTCACGGATTGTCTTGACAACGTGGAGGTGGTCTTCTCGGCCGTAGGCACGCCGCCCGACGAGGACGGCTCGGCCGACCTGAAATACGTGCTGGAAGTGGCCCGCACGTTCGGGCGGAATATCAAGAAATATACGGTGCTGGTGACCAAAAGCACCGTTCCGGTAGGTACTGCGCAGAAAGTCAAGGCCGTAATCCGCGAAGAGCTTGCCCGGCGGAAGTGCAAGGTGCCGTTCGACGTCGCTTCGAACCCCGAATTTCTGAAGGAGGGCGCGGCTGTCAAGGACTTCATGTCGCCCGACCGCGTGGTCGTGGGCGTCGAAAGCGAACGGGCGCGCAAGCTGATGACCAAGCTCTACCGGCCGTTCCTGATCAACAATTTCCGCGTGCTGTTCATGGACATTCCCTCGGCCGAGATGACCAAATACGCCGCCAACGCCATGCTGGCGACGCGAATTTCGTTCATGAACGAGATCGCCAACCTGTGCGATCTGGTAGGCGCCGACGTCGAGATGGTCCGCAAAGGAATCGGTTCCGACGCCCGCATCGGCAGCAAATTCCTCTATCCGGGCTGCGGTTACGGCGGCTCGTGCTTTCCGAAGGACGTGAAGGCGCTGGCCCACACGGCACACGAACACGGCTACACGATGCAGGTGATCGAAGCCGTGGAGCGGGTCAACGAACGCCAGAAGTCGATCGTTTTCGACAAATTGCAGCTGGCGCTGGGCGACCTGCGCGGCAAGACCGTAGCCGTCTGGGGACTCGCCTTCAAACCCGAAACGGACGACATACGCGAAGCACCGGCATTGGTCGTGATCGACCGGCTGCTCGAAGCGGGAGCGACGGTCCGCGCATACGATCCGGTCGCAGCCAACGAATCCCGCCGCAGGCTCGGCGAAGAGCGCGTTTATCATGCCGCGTCGATGTACGAAGCCGCCGAAGGAGCCGACGCCGTCGCGCTGATCACCGAGTGGAAGCAGTTCCGCATGCCCGACTGGACGCTCCTGCGTTCGGCCATGCGCGACAACATCATCGTGGACGGCCGCAATATCCTCGACAAGGAGGAGGCGCTGAACGCCGGATTCCGCTATTACGGCATCGGGAAATAACAGGTGCAGCGGCATCCGGAATGCAATCCGGCAGGCTGCAGGAAGCGGTAACCGTATATAACACGAAGGCCGGAGCATACACTCCGGCCTTCGTGTTATCGTCTCGGCGATCCTACATGCGGACCTTGACGATGATCTTGCGTATGCTTCCCTCGCCCACCATCGGCGCATGGCCGTCCTCAGGCATGAGGATCGTAAACTGACCGGGACGGATCGTGTAGCAGGTCTGCGGCTCGTCGTCGAAGAGCTGAATATCCTTCTCGGCATCGAACCCGCCCAGCGGTTTGCTCAGGACGGCACGTTCGCTCCAGCCGAAGGTCTCGCGCTCGCCGCGGACAAGCACCTGAATGTCGAGATAGGCGTTGTGGATTTCCAGCTTGGCGTCGGCGGGCTTCTTCAATTCGGTATCCATGACATTCACATAAATATCCTTGCCGTCGAGTTCGTGGATACCGGGTTCCATCTTCTCCCAGTCGGTCGAGGCGATGAAACCGAAAGCTTTTTCCAGACGCGGATTCAACGAATAATAGAGCGCACTGTTTTTCAAAGAGTCGAAAATCATAATTATATCGGATTAGTTGTTCATTGCATTTTTCCGCAGCCGGACGACGACGGGATGGTGGTCCGAGTAATCGACCGTGGGCACCTCGTACGAGAGCGCATCGAAACCCTCCGAGCTGAGCACGTAGTCGATCCGCAGGGTATTGAAAAATCCGCGAAACGTATGCGAATAGCCCGAACCGCACTGGCTGAAAGCGTCGTTCAGGCCCTTGGCCATGGTGCGGTAAACGTACGACATGGGCGTATCGTTGAAGTCGCCGCAGACGATGCACCGCGAACGCCACGCCTCCACCACCACCGCGATGCTGTCCACCTGCGCGGCACGCAGCACGCTGTTCTCGCGGAAACGGCCCGCCATGCTCCGCAGTTTGTCCTCGCGCGCCGTATCGGAGAGAAATCCGCGGCTGGTGAGGTAGTCGTTGTCGGCCGCCTTGATCGCCGTCGAACGCAGGTGGTTGTTGAACACCCGAATCGTATCGTCGCCGATCAGCAGATCGGCCCAGACCGAGGTGCCGGGGGTCAGCACGACGCCGGAGCGCAGGATGCGGTATTTGCTCAGGATCACCAGCGGCGCGCCGTAAAGCGAATCGGGCGCCTGCGTACGTCCGAAAACGGCGCTTTCGTACTTCTCGTCCAGCAATGCGAACTCGTCGGACTGCCCGGCCAGCCGCGCGTTGAACTCCTGCAGGCAGATGATATCGGGATTATGGTCGCCGATCAACTGCAGCACGTCTCCCACGCTGCTGAGTCCGTTCTCGCCGTAGAATCCCCGCACGTTATAGGTCATCACCTTGAAGGCGCGGCGGTCGTACCTCTCGTCGCCGTAATTACGGCGGAACTCAGGTCTGTAGAAAAGCGACACCTTGAAAAGCCCGACGACCACCAGCGCGACCATGATTCCGGCCCGCACCAGCCGCCAGCGGATGATCCAATAGAGCGCCAGAACAACCGTGACGACATAGACCGCCGGTGCAGCCAGCCCCAGCACGGGGAAGAACCACACCCGGCCCGGATCGACGTAAGGGACGAAAAAGGTGACGACCATCGTAACGGCCGTTACGGCCGTCAGGAGCGTCATCAGCAGATCGAGCAGCCGCAGCAACAGACTGCGCCGCGGCTTACGGCCGCGGTCGCTGTCATAACCGCTGTAATAGGTCTCGGACATAGGGTCAGAAACGGATTATGCCCCGCTGTTTCCACCATTGGAGCAGCAGGAAGCCCCACAACATGCCTCCCACATGGGCGAAATGCGCCACATTGCCCACACCGCGCCAGCCCAGAAACAGTTCGATGACGCCGTAGATGACGACGAACCATTTGGCCTTCATCGGAATCGGGGGAATCAGCAGCATGATGACCGCATTGGGGTGCAGGACTCCGAACGCCAGCAACAGTCCCATCACGGCGCCCGAAGCGCCGACCAGCACCAGCGGGAATTCGCCGAAAGCCAGCGCCGTCAGGTATTGGATAAGCGCCGCGCCGATGCCGCAGACCATGTAATAGGTCAGAAAGCGTTTCTGCCCCAATTCATACTCAAGCGTACGCCCGAACATCCAGAGAGCGAACATGTTGAAGAAGATATGTTCGAAATTGGCATGCAGGAACATGTAGGTGATGAACTGATAGACATGGAAAAACGGCGTGCCGAGCGACAGTGCGCAGTACTCCATGATCGCATTGCCCGCCTTCGGCAGCAACGCCGTGGCCATGAAGATCAGGACGTTGATGATTATCAGATTCAACACCACCGGGGGCGTCTGGAAATAATTCCTGTTCATAAATTATCTTTTTTCAGTTTTGTTGCGGTTTTCTCCCCGTCCCGTCTCTCAGGGCTGCAAACGCGGCCCGGCCTGCATTCGCAAGCCCGATCCTGCGGGGAGCTGTTTTCAATTTTCCGCCCCGAAAACAAGCCGCATGGAGCCGGCCGGATCAGGGCGCCGAAAATTTATGCAAATGTACGTTTTTCCGCCGGATTATCCCAACTTGGCCCGGATATCTTCGACGGTTATCTCGGCGGTTATGGCTTTGCCCGATGGCGAAAAGCTGAAATTGCCCGAAGCGGCCAGCCGCGCGAGCAGTGCGGCGGCTTCGTCGCGCGACATGAGGCGCGCAGTCTGCTTCGCAGCTCCGCGCGCCATCACGGCGGCGATCTTCTCGCGCCGCACGTCGGCCAGCGACACGGGCGTCGAGAAGGCCTGCAGCAGTTCGTAAAGCAGCTGGTCCACCGAGTCGGCAGGCATGTCGGCCGGCGTGCCCTTCACCTCGACGGCGCAGTCGCCCTGAAAATCGAGATCGAAGCCCAGCGATGCGAATTCGACGGCATTCTCTTCGAGCAGGGCGTATTCGCTGTCCGGAAGCACCAGCCGTTCGGGAAACAGCAACTGCTGACTCACCGACGAACCGCTGCCGAGCATCTTCAGGTAGTCTTCGTAAAGTATCCGTTCACGGGCGCGGCGCACGTCCACCACCACGAACCGTCCGCCCAGCAGGGCGGCGACATAGCCGCCTCCGAGCGGCAGCGGATCGGTAAATTCGGGCCGCCCGTCAACGTCGAGACGCTGTTGCTCGACCGTCGCTTCGGAGGGGATGAATTCTAGCTCGCTGGCATCGAAACCGCTCTCCGAAGTCACTTCGAAGCCCCCGCCCGACACGAAATCCTCGAAGGCGTCGTCCGCCGCAGAGGGAATCGAAAATTCGTCGGCGCCGCTGCCGGCCGCAGGAAATCCCCCGCCCCCGGCGCTGCGCAGGCCGCCCGGCAAAGCGACACCCGAACCGCGTCCTCCGCCGCGCGGAGCGAAGCCCGCGCCGGCATTGTCGGAGAGAGTTTGGCCGTTGTCGCTGAACGGCACGTCGAATCCGGCGAAATCGACGTTCGGATCGGGCGCCGACGGGTCGATGTACTCTTCGCGGAAAGGATTGTATTCGCTGTTGGACATGGCCCGCGGCTCGCTGTAGACCGCCCCTTTGGTCAGCACCGGAATCTCGACGATGCCTTCGCGGTCGAAATCCATCAGCGGCACGGCGCCCGTCTTGGCGAGCGTTTCGCGCACGGCGGCGTTCACGATCTGCCACACGGCCTCCTCGTCGGCGAATTTCACCTCGGTTTTCTGCGGGTGGACATTGACGTCGATGCGCGACGGGTCGATCGTCAGGTAGAGGAAATACGACGGCGAACTGCTTTCGGGAATCAGCTTCTCGTACGCCTTCATGATGGCGCTCGTGAGGTACGAACTCTTGAAATAGCGGCCGTTTACGAAGAGGTACTGTTCGCCGTTGCGCCGTTTGGCGGCGGCGGGACGGCCGATGTAGCCTTCGATGCGGGCGATCGAAGTGTCGGCCTCGACCTCCAGCAGATTCTGCTTGATATGGCGTCCCACCACATCGACGATACGTCCGGCGAGCGACGCCGCACCCAGCGTATAGACCGGGGCGTCGTTGGCGTATAGCTCGAAGGCGATCTGCGGATTGCACAACGCCACACGCTGGAATTCCGACTTGATCTGCGCCGCCGACGTGGTGCTCTTGTCCAGAAAACGGCGGCGGGCAGGCACGTTGTAGAAAAGGTTGCGCACGAAAAACTGCGACCCCACGGGACACATCACCGGGGTCTGTCCGGCGAACTGGCCGCCGTTGATCTCGGTCTGCGTGCCGACTTCGTCGCCCTCCTGCCGCGTCCGCAGTTCGACCTGCGCCACGGCGGCGATCGAAGCCAGCGCTTCGCCGCGGAAGCCGAAAGTATTGAGTGCGTAAATATCGTCCACGGAGGTTATCTTGCTCGTGGCGTGGCGGTCGAAAGCCATGCGCGCGTCGATGGGCGACATGCCGCAGCCGTCGTCCACGATCTGAATCAGGTCCTTGCCGCCGTCGCGGAAATTGACCTTTACGGTGCGTGCGCCTGCGTCGATCGCATTCTCCATCATCTCCTTGACCACCGAGGCGGGACGGTTGACGACCTCGCCCGCCGCGATCTGATTGGCTACGACCTCCGGTAATAATCTGATCTTATCTGCCATCTACTCCTGATAATCGTTGGGTACCACCGTGATAGGCTGCTCCTGCCACTCGACGTCGGAAATGCCCGACTGATCAAGCCCGTTGCGCCGCACCGTCTCTTCGGCACCCGCCGCTTCGGTCTGCGCCGGGGCCGAGGTCCGCGCCCGCAGGAAAACGTCGGCGAGCCTCGGATAGAGAATATAGATGAAAAGCAGCACCAGAACCGCGCCTACGACCATCTTCCAAATGCGGTCGCGGCCCGTCTTCTCCTCCTTGGAACGGCGTGCGGCGCGCGCATCGCGCTGGGTGCGGATATATTGTCCGGGGCGGTATTCACCGCCGGCGTCTTCGGCTCTTTCGCCCCGAAGCTCGGCGCGGCGCTGTTCGCGCGCCTCCTTTTCGGGATCGTAATAACGCGGTATGTAGTTGAACTTGTTCGCGTGCTTCTTGAACGGGGTGAAACCTAACATGGCATGTCCTCCTATTTTTTTGTAAAGATACGAATTCTTCCGCAATTTTATTGCCCCGAATTCCTTTTTCCGGCACGGACGCATGCGTCCGCCGCGCGCGGGAAGCGGGTTGCGGCCGGGGCGGCTCCCGATCTGCCAATACGGCGGAATGCCGGAACCCGCAGGGGTATTCAGCACTCCGCCGTAGAGACGAAACCGTATCGTTTCCTAACGGAAGAAACTCTTCATCCGCTCGAAAATATTCTGGTTTTTGACCGAGTCGGCTTTCTGGAAACCGGGCTGCCGGGACAACTCCTCGACCAGCCGCTTCTCCTCGGCATTGAGTTTCGACGGAATGGTGATGTCCACCACGACCAGCTCGTCGCCGCGGCCGTAACCGTTCACGTCGGGCAAACCCTTGCCGCCCAGACGCAGCACCTTGCCGGCATGCGTTCCCGGAGCGATCTTGATCTTGGCGCGGCCGTCTACCGTCGGCACCTCGACCGTACCGCCCAGCAGAGCCAGCGTCACGGTGATATTGAGGTTGTGAATCAGGTCGTTGCCGTCGCGCATCAGTTCGGGATGCGGCTCCTCTTCGATCAGCACTTGCAAGTCGCCGTTGACGCCGCCGTGGCGCGCGGCGTTGCCCTTGCCCGTGACGGTGAGCATCATGCCCTCGCCCACGCCGGCCGGAATCTTGATCTCCACGACCTCCGAACCGCGGACGGTGCCTTCGCCCTTGCACTTGTCGCAGGGCGAAGTGATGACCTTGCCCGTACCGCCGCAGGTCGGGCACACGCTCTGGGTCTGCATGCGGCCGAAAAAGGTGTTTTCGACGCGCGTCACATGGCCCGTGCCGTTACACGTCGAGCAGGTCGAATAGGAATCGGCGTCCTTGGCTCCCGTGCCGCCGCACTTGTCGCAGGCGACGGTCTTGTTGATCTTGAGCTTCTTGGTGACGCCGTTGGCGATCTCGGCCAGCGTCAGCCTGACCTTGATGCGGATATCGGAGCCGCGGTTCACGCGCCGGCCGCCGGACGACGACGAACGGAACCCGCCCCCGCTGAAATGTCCGCCGAAAATGTCGCCGAACTGCGAGAAAATATCCTCCATCGAGAAGCCGCCGCCGCTGAATCCGCCGAAACCGCCTCCGCCGCCCGCCGCGCCGCTCATGCCGGCATGGCCGAACTGGTCGTAACGGGCACGCTTGTCGGGGTTCGACAACACGTCGTAGGCTTCTGCTGCCTCCTTGAACTTCTCCTCGGCCTGCTTGTCGCCCGGATTCTTGTCCGGGTGATACTGAATGGCAGCCTTGCGGTAGGCCTTCTTTATTTCGTCGGCGTTAGCGTTCTTCTGGACGCCCAACACTTCGTAGTAATCCCTCTTTTCAGCCATCTTCTTACTCTCCTACAACGACTTTTGCAAAACGCAGCACCTTGTCGCCCAACATGTAACCGGTCTGGACGACGTCTACGACCTTGCCCTGCATGTCCTCTCCGGCGGCGAACTTGGCCACGGCCTCGCATAGGTCGGCGTCGAACTCCCGGCCCTTGACGTCGATCTCGGTCACGCCCTTCTGACGCAGGGTTTCGGTAAATTTCTGCGATATCAGGTTTACGCCGGCGCGCAGCGCTTCGATATCGTCGCTCTTCTGCATGGCATCGACCGCCCGCTGCACGTCGTCGCGCACGGGAAGCATCGCCAGCAAGACGTCGCGGCCTCCGGTCTGCACCAGATCCATCTTCTCCTTGAGCGTACGCTTGCGGTAGTTGTCGAACTCGGCCTGCAGACGGATGTATTTATCCTGCCATTCGGCGACTGCCGCCGCTAAATCGGGCGTGGCGCCGCTGTCGGTCGCGTCTGCCATTGTGTCAGTCCCGTCCTGCGGCTCGTCTGACACATTGGCACAGGGTTCGCCGTCGCACGAGGGATAACCGTCGCCCGGCTCGAACCCTTCGTCGCCGTTAATGGCTTCATTATAAGCTTTTTCCTTTTTCATATATAGTTGTTTTTCAGATTTTCCGTCTTATAGTCGATCAAATTGTATACCAACCTCCGGAAGGGCCTATCCGATGATGAAAATAGCAGGGCGTTTGTTCATCGCGGGCAGTTCGGCGGCACGCCATTCGCGGACGCGGAGCGTGCGGATGAATTCGCCGGGAGCCGTGATGTCCATGGCCACCGTCAGCCGCGTTTCGGGCGCAAGGGTCTGCAACAGCTGCTCCATCAGCTTGACGTTGCGGTACGGGGCCTCGATGAAGAGCTGGGACTGGCCTTCGGCGTGCGCGCGGCGTTCGAAACGGCGGATCGCCTGCACCCGTTCGGGCGGTTTGACGGGCAGGTAGCCGTTGAAGGCGAACGACTGTCCGTTGAGCCCCGACGCCATGACCGCCATGACGATCGACGAAGGTCCGACGAGCGGCACGACACGGATTCCGCGGCGGTGGCAGGCTTCGACCACCAGCGCCCCCGGATCGGCGACGCCCGGCACGCCCGCTTCGGAAATCACGCCCGCCGAACGCCCCTCGACGAGCGGTTTCACCAGCTCTTCGACCTCACGCCCGGCGACGGTATGTTCGTTCAGTTCGCGGAAGCAGAGCGTGTCGATCGGGCGCGCCGCGCCCGCTTTCGACAGAAACCGCCGCGCCGTGCGGGTATTCTCGACGATAAAATAGTCGAGCGAATCCATAACGGCGCGGTTTGCTGCGGGCAGCACGTCCCACGGCGCCGTTTCGTCCGAGATCGGACACGGGATCAGATAGAGTGTTCCGTACATTTTTTCAGTTCAGCGATTTTTCGTTCCAACAATCCGACACGGTTCGCAATGCGGACATACTGCACGGCGAACCAGAGACTCAGCGCCATGGCCCCGACGATCACCAGACCGGGCAACCCGCCGAGACAGAGCCAGCTGAGCAGAAATCCCGCGATCGAAAGCGTCAGCGGAGCTTTCCGGACAAGAAAGGCCAGTGCCGCGTAGACGCATGCCAGCGCAGCCATGAAAATCCCGACGGCCCGCATCGTCGCGTCGCCCCCGGCATGCACCAGCACGACCACGCCGCCGACAAGCGCGAAAAACGCGGCGCAGAGCATCGCGACCTTCGCCCGGCCCAGCTGGTCGAGGGCCGACTCCGCTTCGACGCGGGCCGTCAGCAGGCGGGTTTCGAGACACTTCACGGCCTGCATCCTCTCCGCCGGACAGTTGCAGGCGGGACATTTGTCCGCTCCGGGCGCGATCAGGCCGCCGCAGTCGTAGCACTTCATCCCGTTATTCCTTGAGATAGATGCGTTTCACACGTCCCGAAACCGAGGTCATGATTTCATACGAGATCGTATCGAGCACACGGGCCATCGTTTCGAGGTCGTTGCCCGGCACGGGCGAGAAGACCGACACTTCGTCGCCCTCCTTCACGCCGGGAATGTCCGTAATGTCGATCATGCAGCTGTCCATGCAGACCCGGCCGATGATCGGCGCAGGCTGTCCGGCCACGAGCACCGACCAGCGGCCGCAGCCCAGATGCCGGTCCAGCCCGTCGGCATAGCCGATCGGTATCGTGGCCGTGGTGGTCGGCCGCGTGAGCTTTCCGGCGCGGCCATACCCCACCGCATCGCCCGCAGGCAGGCGTTTGATCTGCACGATGCGGGTTTTGAGCGTCGAGACGGGACGCAGGGCGTCGTTGTGCCGGAACCCGAAGCCGTAAAGCCCCAGCCCCAGACGGCACATGTCGAACTGCGCTTCGGGGAAGCGCTCGATGGCGGCCGAATTGGCCGTATGGCGGATGACCGGATAAGGCAGCGAGGCGGCGAGCTGCGCGCTCATGCGGTCGTAGAGGGCGATCTGCGCCCGCGTATAGGCATCCTCTTCGGGCATGTCGGCGCAGTTGAGGTGCGAGAAGACCGAAGCCGCCTTGACCTGCGGCGTCGCGGCGAGCGTCGCGCACAACTGCGCGATCTCCTGCTCCACGAACCCCAGCCGGTGCATGCCCGTATCCAGCTTGACGTGAATCGGATAACGGCTCTCGCCCGCGTGCGTCACGGCATCGGCGAAAGCGCCGAGCGAGTGGAAACTGTAGATTTCGGGTTCGAGCCGGTTGGCGATCATCACGTCGAAGCTGTCGGCGTCGGCGTTGAGCACCACGATCGGCATCGAAATCCCCCGCTCGCGCAGCAGTACGCCCTCGTCGGCGAACGCCACAGCGAGATAGTCCACGCCCTGATGCTGGAGCATCTGCGCGACTTCGAAATCGCCCGCGCCGTACGAACCGGCCTTGACCATCGCCACGAGCCGGGTCCCGAAGCTCAGCTTCGACCGGAAATAGTTGAGATTATGGATCATGGCGTCGAGATCGACCTCCAGCACCGTCGTATGACTTTTGCGGGAGAGCAGGTGCACCAGTTTTTCGAAACGGAAATCGCGTGCGCCTTTCAACAGGATCGCACGCCCGGCCACGGCGTCGCGGTTGATGCGCGCGACGCATTCGTCGGTAGCCGTAAAGAACTCCTTGTCGCAGGCGAACAGCGCGGCATAGCGTTTCAGGCGGGGACCGATACCGATCAGGAAGTCGATTCCGGCGCGTGCGACCATGCCCGCCACGCGGCCGTAAAGCTCGTCGTCCGAGAGACCGCTCTGCGAAATGTCCGACAACACGAGCGTACGGCGGCGGCTCAGCGCCACGCTGTGCAGGTAGTCCAACGCCAGCGCCAGCGAATTGAGGTCAAGGTTATAGGCGTCGTTGATAAGTATCGAGTCGTTGATGCCCTCCTTCACTTCGAGACGCATCGCCACCGAAGGAGCCCCGGCGAACGAAGGGGCGGGATAGCGCATCGCATCGCAGAACGCCTCGACGATCTGGGCGTTGCGGCGCGAAGCGGCGTTGCCTATGACCGATTCGGGCACTTCGGGATATGAGGCGGCATCGACGGGACGGCGATCGGCGAAATGCGCCGCGACCATACGGCCCAGCGGCTCGTAATAGCTGTGGTAGATGATTTTGGAAGCGCTGCGGGCGAGAATCATCTTCTCGTCGCATTTCTGTTCCAGATTGATGAAATTCTCCTGATGGGCGTCGCCGATCGAAGTGAAGATCACCGCGTCGGGGCGGATAATGCGTTCGAGCCGCTCCATCTCGCCGGGTTTCGAGATGCCCGCTTCGAAAATCGCCAGTTCCTCGTCGCCCTCCAGCATCAGCACCGAAAGCGGCACGCCCAGCTGCGAATTGTAACTCTTCGGCGAACGGTAATATTTCATGCCTTCGGGCAGCTCCTCGGCGATCCACTCCTTGATGACGGTCTTGCCGTTCGAGCCGGTGATGCCGACCACCGTGCCCCGGAACTGCGCCCGGTGATAGGCCGCCAGCCGCTGAAGGGCTTCGATGGCGTTGTCCACCTGCACGAAACCGCACTCCCCGGTGCACGAGGAGGCTTCGACACCCCGCTCGACGAGGAACGCACGCACGCCCCGGCTCTGCATGTCGGCGATGAAATCATGCGAATCGTGGTTCGCGCCGCGCATGGCGACGAACATCGGGCGACACCCCAGCTCGCACGAAAGCGACCGGCTGTCGGTAACGACCGACCGCACCTCGGAATCGCAGCCCGAAAACTTTCCGCCGCAAATGGCGGCAATACGTGAAAGTCTGTAATTCATCCTCTTATCATTTTTCCGTTCCGTCCGCCCTGCGGTCTGTAGGCATCTGCCCCGCATTCGGCCGGAACGCCGCGAAAAATCGTCAGTCCATCTTAAAAGTCACGATCGTAATGCCCGCCCCGCCGCGGTCGGCATGCTCGTCCTTGGCGCTTTCGACCTCAGGAACCGTGCGCAGATAGCGGCGGATCTCCTCCTTCAGGGCCCCCGTACCCTTGCCGTGAAGGATCGAAACCGAACCCACGCCCACCATCAGGGCGTCATCGACGAAATCCTGCACGGCGTCCAGCGCTTCGGCGGCGCGCATGCCCCGCACGTCGATATGGTCCCTGAAATTGAGTTTGCGGGCCGAAATATCGACCGAGACCACCGTACGGGCCGTCTGCGGGCGCGTCGCTTCGCGGAACTCGCTGTTCGACACCACGGTCAGCAGTTTCTTGTCTACCGTAGTAAGTATCTGCCCGAAGGCGACCTGCGCTTTCTTCCCCTTGACCGACTGCACCACGCCGACCATATCCTGCCCGGCCATGCGGACCTTGGAACCGGTTTCGACCTCGCGGGGTTTGGGCGGTTCGGGGGCGGCCGCCGCCTGCGCTTCGCCGCGCTGGGTTTTGCGCTCGATGCGCCGCTGGCGGCGGCGTTCGATGCGCTCGATCTCACGGGCCACCTGCGCGTCCTTCTCGGCCGTATCGGCCTGCTCGACCGCATCGCGGAAGTCGTCCAGCTCGCGGCGCGCCAGCCGCGTCAGCTCTTTTTCGGCCTGCGCTTCGCGGATGGTCCTGATCGTATTCTCGATCTGCTTGTTGGCGTCGGCGATCAACCGCTGGGCCTCCTGCTTGGCCTTTTTCAGAATCTCCTGCCGCTCGGATTTGATCTTCGCCAACTGCTCGGCGTAAGTCTGCTCCAGCTCTTCGACCTTGCGGTCCGTCAGGCGGATGCGGTCGCGTTTCTGTTCCCAGTAATGTTTGTCACGGGCGATTTCGCGCAGCTGCTTTTCGATGTTGATATGGTCGCTGCCGGCCTTCTCGCCCGCAATGCGGATAATCTCTTCCGGCAGGCCGATCTTGCGGGCGATCTCCACGGCGAACGAACTGCCGGGCTTGCCCGTTTCGAGCCGGAACAGCGGCCGGATATGCTGCACGTCGAACATCATGGCGCCGTTGGCGATGCCTTCGGCGTTCGACGCATAATACTTGATATTGGCGTAATGGGTCGTGATAACGCCGTAGCACCCCTTGGCCAGCAGGCGTTCGAGGATGGCTTCGGCGATGGCGCCGCCGATGACCGGCTCGGTACCCGACCCGAATTCGTCGATCAGCACCAACGTCGCGGAGGAGGCCCCGGCCAGCATGTTCTTCATGTTGAGCAGGTGCGACGAATAGGTCGAAAGATCGTCGTCGATCGACTGCTCGTCGCCGATGTCGATGAAGATCGACCGAAACACGGGCAGCTCGGAGACCTCCGACGCCGGCACGAGGAAACCGCACTGGAACATATACTGCACGATGCCCGTGGTTTTCAGGCAGACCGACTTGCCGCCCGCGTTAGGCCCCGAAATGACGAGGATATGCTTGCGGCGGTCCAGCTGCATGTCGAGCGGCACGACCTCGCGGCCCTGCGCCCGGAGCGTCTGCTGCAGCAAGGGATGGCGGGCGTTTTTCAGCACCAGCCGGTCGTCGGTCGAGACGATCGGCTTCACGCAGCCGTTCTCCGAGGCCCAGCGCCCTTTGGCGCGCAGCATGTCGATCTCGGCGAGGTAATCGCCCGAATCGGCGATCAGCTCCGCATCGGGACGCACCGAATCGGTGAACTCCGAGAGGATGCGGACAATCTCGCGCCGCTCGGCGTATTCCAGTTCGCGCAGTTCGTTGTTGATCTCCACCACCTCGACCGGCTCGACGTAGAACGTGCGTCCGGTAGCCGACTCGTCGTGGATGAAGCCCTGCAGTTTGCGCTTGTTGGCCGCGGCGACCGGAATCACGGCTTTGCCTTCGCGGATCGAAATCTGGGCGTCAGCATCGACGATGCCGGCGTTCTTGGCGGCCGACAGCACGGCCTGCAGACGCTTGGCGGCCTGTCCCTCGCGTTCGCGGACGGCGCACCGGATCTCCAGCAGACCGGGCGAAGCGTTGTCCTTCACGTTGCCGAAGCGATCGACGATGGCGTCGATCCGCTGCACGATTTCGGGAAAGGCCGCGACGCCGCGGCTGCGGGCGTGAAGCGCCGGATATTGTTCTTCGCGGTTGAGAATGAACGCGACGATGCCGCCGACGACCGTCAGCGCACGATGCAGCGTCACCACTTCCTCGACGTCGAGGAACGAGCCTTCGACGCGCAGCTTGGCGACAATATGATCGACGTCGGGATACTCCCCGCCGGGAAATTCGTGTTCCATATCGAGCAGCAGACGCATCTCGTCGGCAAGCGTCAGCCGCCGGGCGATCTCGCGCGCCGAAGTCGAAAAGGTCTCGCCGGCCAGCCGCGCACGGGCGGCACGCATGGTACAGCGCGCCGCAACCTGTTCACGAAGCCGGTCGAAGCCGATCTTCTGCTCGAAGTTTGCAGGATAAATCATGGTGCTATGTCGGGTAAAGGGCTACCGCAGCCGCCTGAGCGAATCGCGCTCGGCTTTCTCGGCGGCCTTCGCGGCCTTCCGGTCAGCCCGCTCCTTCATCTTCTCAGGGTTGCGCCCGAAGAGCGAAAGATGGACGTAACGGCCCGGATACTGTTTGACGTCGGCCAGCAGTGCGGAGAGATTCTCGCTGGCCCGGTTGAGCGAATCGTAAAGTTCGGGATCGTTCATCAGCTTGCCCATCGTGCCCTCGCCCTGCGCGATGCGGGCCACCAGATCGTCGAGATGCCCGACGGTCTGCGAAAGCTTGACGGCGAACTCCTCTTCGGAGAACTGCGCGACGACCCGGTCCACATTGCCGATGATGCTGTCCACGCGCTGGGCGTTGTCGCCGAGCATGTCGGAGAACTTCGAAAGGTTCTCCAGCGCGCTTTTCAGGTTGTTTTTCTCGGCGGAAAGGATCTGCGCCATGTCGCCCGTCACGGAGTTGAGGTTGCCGAGCGTCCCGGCGATATTGCCGGCGTTGTCCTCCATCAGCCTGTTGAGGTTGTCGAGCGCACGCGACAGATCGCCGGTGAGCTGCGAGACCTTCTGCTTGAAGAAATCCAGCTCCGAACCGGCCACATCCATCAGGTCGCGGTCGCGGCTCGACCGCAGCGTATCACCTTTATGCAGGTAGGTGTCGGCCGTGCCGTAGGTGATTTCGATCGCCTTGGCGCCCATCAGCCCGTTGCTGAAAATCTTGGCTTCCGAATCGGTCGGAATGCGGTACTCGCGTTTGATGGTGAACCGCAGCACGACTTTATCGCTGCGGGCGGGGTCGAACGACAGGCCCGTCACCGAACCGATCTTGACGCCCTTCATCATGATCGGCGAAGCGTTCTGCACGCCGTTGATCTGGTCGTAAGCCGCATAATATTCGACATTGCGGCTGAAAATATCGAATCCTTTCAGAAAGCGGATGCCCGCCCATGCGACGCCGATCATCGCCACGGCGAAAATTCCGATCTTAACTTCCCTTTTCATATCTCGTATGTTTTTATTTCACGATCCGAGTTCCCCGGCAGCTCACCACAAAGGCGTCGGGGAAGACCTTGCGCACCGCCGCCAGTTGCTTCTGCGCCGCAGCGCGGGTCTCGTATTCGCCGACGCAATATTTATAACGGTATTTGCCGTCGGCCGTATATTGCTTTACCTTGCCGCGGTAGCTCTTGAACCGCTCGGACGAAGCCGGCACGGTCTGGGGGCTGGCCAGCACCTGCACGGTATAGCGCAGCGGCTGCGCGTCCTGTTTCGGAGCCGGCTGCTTCGGGGTTTCGGCTTTCGGCGTCTCACGCTTCGGGGCGCCGGCCTTGGGAGTCTCCGTTTTCGGCGTCTGCGTTTCGGACGTCTCCCGCTCTGCCGGCGCAGTCACGGATTCGGATTTGGCGGCGGAGTCCTTCGCCCCCGCCTTTCCGCCGGCCCCGCGCACAGGCTCCTTGCCGACGACCACTTGCTCCGGTTTCTGCTCCGGCTTAGGCGCCGCAGCGGCCTCCTCTTCGGCATTGCGCGTTTCGAGCACATAGGCCGAATAGTTCTTCACGCCCTCGTAAATCGAACGGGCGATCTCTGTCTGGCCCTTCTCCGACTTCATGTAGGCCGCCTCCTGCGAGTTGGAGAGGAATCCGATCTCGGTCAGCACGCCCGGCATGTCGGTCGCATAGAGCACGCGCAGCAGCTGGGGTTTGATGCCCCGCGAATGGCGGCCCGCCTTCAGGTAGTTGTTCTGAATGCAGCGCGCGATGGCCATGCTGTATTCGCCGTAGGTGAACTGCAGGTTCTGGATATAGGCCCGCACGATGGCCGCCGTACGTTCGTCGGACATGTCGATCAGGTCCTCGCGGTTGTTCTCGAACAGCGCGTTTTCGTTGTAACGCTGCTCCTTGGGGCTTTCGCCCATGATCAGCGTCTCGACGCCGCGCGCGGCCGTGGACTTGGCCGCATTGACATGGATCGAAATGAAGAGGTCGCCGCCGGCCTTGTTGGCGATGTCGGCGCGCGCCTGCAGGTCTTTCGCCTTGTCGAGTCCCAGCGCCTTGTCCGTCTTGCGCGTATAGACCACCTTCACGCCGGGCATGCCCTCCTCGATCATTTTGCCGAGCTTGAGAGCCACCTTCAGCGTCAGGTCCTTTTCGCTGGTTCCGCCGTAGTGCGCACCGGGATCGTTGCCGCCGTGACCGGGGTCGATCACCACAACTTCGACTCCGTGCGCAATATTCCCGGCCGATGCCGCGTTCGTAAGAACGGTTACGGCCGCAAATGCGAATAACAGGAACAGTCGTGTGCGCATATTTAAGAGATCAAGTGTAAGCTTTCTGTAATTTTTTACCTATCTTTGTCGCGCCTGAAAACCCCGCGGGAGGTCGCCGGAGACCTGATTCAGGCGTTTTTGCCGACATGTCGGCAAAGGTACGAAAAATTATTGGAATTTTGGATAAACTTAGGGTAAAATATCTGTTTTCGGCGGCGCTGATCCTGCTCTTCGCCCAGCTGGTGTTCGGCGCGTCCGCACCCCGGAGCGTGTTCGCCGCAGCCGCCCCGGACAGCACCCGCACCCACGATTCCATTCCGGCATATACCCTTCCGGAAGCCGCGGCCGAAGTTCCCGAAGCCGTCCGCACACGCAGCGAACGTCGCGCGCAGGCACGGGCCGCCCGCGAGAAAGCCCGCCGCCACGCCGAATTCGAAGCCATGTCGCAGGAGGAGCGCGACTCGATGTTCAGTTCACAGGTCGATTCGCTCATCGCCCGCCGGGCCGACTCGCTGGCCGGCAGGCAGGCCGACACCGTGGCCCGCGACTCGGTCAAGCGGCCGCGCAAGCCCGGCGCCTTCCTCGACGATCCGATTTCGGGCAAGAACAAGGACTCGCTGGTTTACGACGTCCGCAACAAGATGGTCTACATCTACAACGAAGGCGACGTCACCTATCAGAACAGCAACCTCAAGGCCGACTACATGCAGATCGACATGAACTCCAAGCTGATCCACGCATACGGCAAACCCGACTCGCTCGAAGGCAAGGCCATCGTCACCAAACCCGAATTCTCCGACGGCGGCGAAGCCCCCTACAAGATGGACACGATCACCTACAACCTCGAATCGAAGAAGGCCAAGATCAAGGGCGTGGCGACACAGCAGGGCGACGGCTGGCTGGTGGGCGGCAGCGTCAAGAAGATGCCCGACAACACGATCAACATCGAGAACGGAAAATATACGACCTGCGACGAAACGGACCATCCGCACTTCTATCTGGCGATGACCAAGGCCAAGGTCATTCCGGGCAAGAAGGTCGTCACGGGTCCGGCCTATCTGGTCATGGAGGACGTGCCGATCTATTTTCTGGGCATTCCCGAAGGTTTCTTCCCGATCAGTTCGGGTCCCAAGTCGGGTCTGCTGATGCCCACCTACGGCGAAGAGTACACCAAGGGATTCTTCCTGCGCGATCTGGGCTACTACTTCACGCTGGGCGATTACGCCGATCTGGCCGTCCGCGGAGGCATCTACACGCTAGGTTCGTGGGAGGCGTCGGCCGCATCGCGCTACATCAAGCGCTACAAGTACAGCGGCAGTTTCAACATGCAGTACTCGAACATCAAGACGGGAGAGAAAGGCGAACCCGACTATATCAAGCAGAGCAACTTCCGCATCCAGTGGACCCATTCGCAGGACCCCAAGGCCAACCCCGGTTCGACCTTCTCGGCGTCGGTGAACTTCGCCACCAGCGGTTACAGCAAGTATTCGGCGACCAACCTCAACGACATTCTCGCCACGCAGACCAACTCGTCGATCGCCTATTCGAAGAACTGGGCCGGCACACCGTTCTCGCTCTCGGCGAACATGTCCATTTCGCAGAACTCGCAGAACAAGACCATTTCGGTAACCCTGCCCACGCTGGTCTTCAACGTCTCGCGCTTCTACCCCTTCAAACGCAAGGAGAAAACCGGCAAGGACCGCTGGTACGAGAAGATTTCGATGCAGTACACGGGTAAAATGACCAACTCGGTGAGCACCACCGAGGACAAAATATTCTCGAAGGAGACGCTCGACAACATGAAGAACGGCATCGAACACAACATCCCGGTTTCGGCGTCGTTCAACCTCTTCAACTACATCAACATCTCGCCGTCGGCCAACTACAACGAGAAGTGGTATTTCAAAAAGGTCGAGCTGGAATGGAATCCCGTCACCAACAGCGTCGACACGCTGCCGGCACAGTACGGCTTCTACCGTCTGTACAACTACAATTTCAGCGTCTCGACATCGACGACCGTGTACGGCATGTACGACTTCACCAAAAAACGCCGCGACCGCAAGATTCAGGCGATCCGCCATACGATCACGCCGTCGATCGGATTCTCGTACGCCCCGGACTTCGGCGATCCCAAATACGGCTATCAGAGCAACTACCAGTCCGATTCGACCGGTACGTTCCGCCCCTATTCGCCCTATTCGGTCAATGCCTACGGCGTCCCCAGTTCGGGACGTTCGATGTCGATGAACTTCTCGCTGTCGCAGAACCTCGAAATGAAGGTGCTGAGCAAGCGCGACACCTCAGGCGTCAAGAAGATCAAACTGATCGACGAGCTGCGGCTCAGCGGTTCGTATAACTTTCTGGCCGACTCGATGGGGCTCTCGACCATCCCCATCTCGTTCCGCACCACGCTGTTCGGCAACTTCGGCATCAACCTCTCGGCGACGCTCAACCTCTACAAGCTGACCCCCGACGGAAAACTGTACGACAAGCTCTTCCTGCCAGGACGTATCGAATCGACGGGCTGGTCGTTCGGCTACACCTTCAAATCGCGTCAGGACCGTACGGAACGCGCCATCAACGACATCACGAGCATTCCGCCCGAATACATGAACCCGTTCTACGACCCCTACGGCAACATGGACCCCGTACTGCGAAGGCAGTACATGGCCCAAACCTATTACGACTTCTCACTGCCGTGGAACTTCGGTTTCAACTACACGGTCAACTACTCCATATCGCGGGGAAATTATCCGCCCAAAGGCTATAAAAAGAACATCACGCAGACGATCGGCTTCAACGGCAGCATCAATCTGACGCCGAAGACGGGCGTCACGTTCCAAGGCGGTTACGACATCAAGCAAAACAAGCTGACGACCTCGTCGGTCTCCATTTCGCGCGACCTGCACTGCTGGCAGATGTCCTTTTCATGGATTCCGTTCGGCTACCACCGCAGCTGGAGTTTCAACATCGGCGTCAAGGCGGCGTCGCTCTCCGACCTCAAATACGACAAGAGTCAGAGTATGTACGACAATATGTACTAAACGTACAAAAGCCGCCGCCGTCCGGAAAATGGAAACGCCCTGCCGAGGCAGGGCGTTTCCATATATAATAGGGTGTCCGCACAATCGGGACTGCCCCTGCGGAGCTAAATTTTCCGGACTTCAGGTTCTTTGCGGTCGATGTAGTTCGGATAGCGGAACTGCGGCATGCCGAGCGCCATGACGGCGCAGATACGGCGGTCTCGAAGTCCCAGCATCCGGTTCAGCCCGCCTTTCCCGTCCTGCCGCACAGCGGTCAGCACGAATCCCATGTAGACCTGACTCACACCGAGCGATTCAGCCGTCAGCGAGGCGTTCTGATAAGCGAGGTTCGCGTCCTCGGCGCCGAAGCGGCTCTCCTTGGGCGCATGGATGAACAGCACAGCCGTCGCACCCCGCAAAATGCGGTCGACGCCCTGCTCCGCATATTCGCGGCGCATCCGTCTGAACGCCGGAATGTAGCGGTAAACGCCCGGCAGCAGCCGGCTCAGCCAAGGCCGCACGAGCGGGTTAGACAGACGCTTCACGATCCGGCCGAAGACGCCCAGCGTATATTCGACGATTTCGCGCCGCATAGCGGGGTCCGTCACCAGCGTATAACCCAGCTGGCGGGCGTTGGTCGCCGTCGGCGCGCGGTCGGCGGCGGCAACGATGCGGTCCAGATACTCCTGCGGCACGGGACGCTGGGAAAAAGCGCGGTTCGAACGCCGCACGGCGAGCAGCAGTTCGACCTGTTCGGGCGTCGGCAAAGCCGCATAGTCGATCGGATGCACCTTCTCCGCCGGGAAATCGGCATGTTCAACCGCCCCCGTGGGACATGCCGCCGCGCAATGGCCGCAGACGATGCAGTTTTCGGGTTTATGCAGCGTCACCGCAGCCCCGGCCTTCTCCTGAACGAAAATCTGCGACGGGCACACCTTCACGCAGCGGCCGCAGCGGATGCAGATCGCATCATTTACTCGAATCGTATTCTCCATCATATCTTTCAAAATTTTTCAATATCTTTGGCATCTATCCGACAAACAGCATGCACCCCATCGTCATCAAACATTTCAGCGAAATCTCCGCCGCCGAGTACCACCGCATCGTGCAGGCCCGCGAAGCCGTCTTTTTCCTCGAACAGCACATCACCGAACCCGACGCCGACGAGGTCGATCCGCAGAGCGTCTTTCTCTGGATGGAGGAGGACGGCCGCGTCGTCGCATTCCTGCGGATCATCCCCGCAGGGATCGTCTGCGCCGAGGCATCCGTCGGGCGGGTGCTGGTAGACGCCGGTTACCGCCGCCGCGGATTGTGCCGCCGCCTGATGCTCGAAGCCCTGCGGCATATCGCCCTAACGTGGGGTCCGCAGCCCGTCCGCATCTCGGCGCAGGAGTACCTCGCCGGATTTTACGCATCGCTGGGCTTCGAAGCCGTTTCCGGAACTTACCTCGAAGCCGGCATCCCGCATGTCAGGATGCTAAGACGGTAACAAAAACAATTCCGGCGGCAAAGGAAATCCCTGCCGCCGGAATCGTTTTTAGGACTAATGGTTCACCGACGCCATCTCCGCGGGGTTGTGCTTGTATTTGAACACGAATGCGAAGACCACGGCCACTACGAGGGCATAGCCTGCGAAAATGTACCACGAATCGGGCCAGCCCCACGCATCGACGACGGCGCCTGCGGCGTACGAGCCGAAGAAGGCCCCGAAGCCGTTGGTCATGATCATGAAGACGCCCTGCGCCGAAGAACGGATTTCGCGGCTGGTCTCCTTCTCGACGAACAGCGAACCCGAAATGTTGAAGAAATCGAACGCCACGCCGTACACGACCATCGAGAGGATCAGGAACGCCGCGCCCGAACCGGGATTGCCGATGCCGAAGAACCCGAAGCGGAGCACCCACGCCAGCATCGAAATCAGCATCACCTTCTTGATGCCGAAACGCCGGAGGAAGAACGGGATGAGCAGGATGCAGAACGTCTCGGACATCTGCGAGAGCGACAGCAGGATCACCGAGTGTTTCACGATGGCCGAATCGGCATACTGCGGCATCGACCCGAAGTTCTGAATATAGGTATCGCCGAAAGCGTTGGTGATTTGCAGAGCGGCGCCGAGCAGCATCGAGAAGATGAAGAAGACGGCCATACGCTTCTCCTTGAAAAGCGCGAAGGCGCGCAGTCCCAGCGTGTCGATCCACGACTGCGACTTGACGTTGCGGTCCACGGAACATCCGGGCAGCGAGAAGGAGTAGACGGCCAGCACGAACGACAGGAACGCCGAAACATAGAGCTGCCAAGCGGTGAGCTTGATCTGGATGCCGCCGATATGCGTCAGATCGACGAACCACATCGCGGCGATGAATCCCACGGTCCCCCACACGCGGATCGGCGGGAAGTGTTTCACGGTGTCGAGTTTCGCCAGATCGAGGGCGTTGTAGGCCACCGAGTTGGACAGCGCGATCGTCGGCATGTAGAACATCACGCTCAGCAGCATGCAGCTGTACAAAGGCGCATAGGCCGTCTGTGAAGCCGCCGCCACGAGGAAGGCGCCGCTGATCAGGTGGCAGATGCCCAGCAGCTTCTGCGCCGGAATCCAGCGGTCGGCTATGATTCCCATTACGGCAGGCATGAACAGCGAGGCAATGCCCATCGTCGCGAAGAAACTGCCGATCTGCAGTCCCGTGAAGTCGAGTCCGCCGCCCAGATAGGCGCCCAGCGAAATAAGCCACGAGCCCCAGATGGCGTACTGGAGGAAGTTCATAACGATAAGGCGAAACTTAATTCCCATAATTCTCTGATTTTACGTTATTTTAATTTCTGGTTCATTTTAGTTCGGAAACGATTAAAACAAATGTACGAAATTTTTTTCGGAATTTTCTTTGCAATTGAAAAATAAAGTTCTACTTTTGCATCACCAAAACGTCATTGAGCTATGGTGTAATGGTAACACAACAGATTCTGGTCCTGTTATTCTTGGTTCGAATCCAGGTAGCTCAACTGAAAAGCGAGGAATTATCCTCGCTTTTTTCATTTTATCCGCCGGATTCCGCTGTTTCGATTTCCGAAACAATCCGCAGGCCCGATACCGCTAATCGACACTGCGGCAAAAACCGGACCGCCGATTTTCACAATGCGCGGCCGCACCCCGCCGCTGTTTCGAAATAAGGCGCACAAACTCCCTTCGATTTCTGTTTTCCGTCTTGTTTGACCCGCCGAAATGCAGTACGTTTGTATTGCACAGGAGATATGAAGAATTCAAGTGGGATTGTGCAAGGGGCGGGTTACACCCGCAAAAGTGACGCAAGTGGAAAATCCGTCAGGATTTGAAGCACAGGATAGACATATGGAGCTAGACGCAAGGTTCCGTTTATTCCTGGAAGACTTCGGGGGAGGGTTCTAAGCCCTCCCTTTCCAATTCTGCCACGATCGCACGCTGACGCTTGAAGAAATGAATCCGCTGCAATTCTCCGCTGCATGAAATCAACGTTGCAAAACGACTCAGCGACGTAATCCACCGCTTAACATGCTCGAACATGCCCGGATCGGCGCTTCGCAGCGAATTGATCGAGAACGCCTCGATACAGCTCGCACGGTAGTGGCGCGCCGCGACATAGCAGTAAGTCGCCTCGATATCCATGTCCGATATGTAAATAGACACCGGCTTCCCGCTGCGGAACTGTCCGGCAACGGCTATCTCCTCCAGCTCGTCGAGCAACTGCAGCAATTCGCCCTTCAGCATCTCGACGCTCTGGTCGGTTATCAGGTGCATGTTGCGGAACGCGCAGATGGCATTGACCCAGCGCTTGGTGCAGCTACCGTCGAACACCAGCGTCGTCGAAGGCATCAACTGCGCTTCCTTCAGCAGGTCGCGGTAACTCTGCAAAAGCGCATCGGGCACTTTCATATCCTCGAATTTAGTCGTCGAACAATCGACGAGCCCCTGCTGGTAAAGCCACTTGAAGAGTTTGAAATTGGTAAGCCCTTCGTAGCGCATGTAAAGCATCCGCGGGAACGAGTTTCCGGCAATAGCCTGCTCCGCATCCGTATCCGGCGAAACCTCCCGGTAAAAAAGGGTGTCCTGATCGATAACGCCCGTATAGTCTTCGAGCGCCGTATGGTAATCGTTGAAGCTGAGACGGAAAAGCACGTTTCCGAAATCGACGGCCCCGACGGCGCGGTCGAGCGAAAAATTCATCTGAGCCGAAAGCACGGCCGCTTCCCCGAAAGTGAAGGGAACTTCGCCGCGCAGACGGCGGTAAGCCGCTTCGCGGCCGATGTTCAGTTTATCGGTCAATACGGCCGCCGGATTGGTATATTCCGGGGTACCTACCGTTTTGAATAGCGGCGATCAGCGCCGCATTCAGTTTGTCAAGAGGCATAGTACAAGTGTTAATTCTATATCAAACTCTCAATCCCAACCGCAAATTTAGCAAAATATTGACAAATTGATATTTTTCGGACAAGAAATAAAACAAAAGGGAACCTTCTCGGAAGGTTCCCTTTCATTTGTCCCGGATGCGGCGGTCTTACTTACCCAGCCCCATCTTTTCGATCAGCGCCTTAGTCTCCGGTTTGTGGCCGCGGAAGCGTACGTACAGCTCCATCGGATGCTCCGTACCGCCTTTCGAAAGGATGTTCTCACGGAACGATCCGGACACTTCGCGGTTGAAGATGCCCTTCTCCTTGAAAAGCGAGAAAGCGTCGGCTTCCAGCACCTCGGCCCACTTGTAGCCGTAATAGCCGGCAGCGTAACCGCCTGAGAAGATGTGGCCGAAAGCCGGAGCCATCGCCGTTCCCGGCACGACGGGCAGGACCAGAGAAGGAGCCATCGACGCCACTTCGAACTGCTCGACGTCGCCCTCGAAAGGCTCGGTGATCGTATGCCATGCCATGTCGGTCAGGCCGAACGACAGCTGACGCACGTTCAGGTAGGCGGCCAGATAGTTCTGCGCCGCGATAATGCGCTCCACGATTTCGGCGGGAATCGGCTCGCCGGTCTGGTAGTTCACGGCCCACAGGTCGAGGAATTCCTTCTCGGTAGCCCAGTTCTCCATGATCTGCGAAGGAAGCTCCACGAAGTCGCGGTAAACGCTCGTGCCGGTCTGCGACTCGTATTTGCCCTCGCCCAGCATGCCGTGCAGGGCGTGTCCGAACTCGTGGAGGAAAGTCTCCAGCTCGTCGAACGTCAGCAGCGACGGCGCGGTCTCGGTGGGTTTGGTGAAATTCATCACCAGCGACACCAGCGGACGGGTCTCCTCGCCGTCCTCGATCTTCGTGCCGCGGAATTCGGTCATCCACGCACCCGAACGCTTCGACTCGCGGGGGAAGAAGTCGAGGTAGAGCACGGCCATAAAGCGGCCGTTCTCGTCGGTTACGTCATAGGCCGTCACGTCGGGATGATAGACCTCGATCTTGTCGTTGGGCGTGAAATTCAGGCCGTAAAGCTTGTTGGCGAGCATGAACACGCCCTTCTTGACGTTTTCAAGCTTCAGATAGGGCTTCACGACCTCGTCGTTGAGCGCATATTTCTCGTCCTTGTATTTTTCGCTGTAATAGCCCCAGTCCCACGGCATCAGCTGGCCCTTGAAGCCGAGCGAGGCGGCATAGTCGCCGATCATCCGGTAATCCTTGTCGGCATAGGCTTTGGTCTCGCCGAGCAGTTCGTCGAGGAACGCCGTGACGGTCGGAGTATTCTCGGCCATGCGGCGTTCGAGGACGTAATCCGCGTAGCACTTGTAACCCAGCAGGTTGGCGATCTTCAGGCGCAGGTTGGCGATCTGCTTCACGATCTGCGTGTTGTCGTTCTCGCCGCCCAGCGCGCGCGAATTGTAGGCGCGCCAGAGCTTCTCCTTCAGGGCGCGGTTCGACGAATAGGTCATGAACGGCACATAGCTCGGCGCCTGCAACGTCACGGTCCAGCCCTTCTCGCCGCGCGCCTTGGCGTCGGCGGCCATACCCTCCCGGACGAATGCGGGCAGTTCGGCAACGACCTTAGGATCGGTAATGTTGATCGTAAAGGCGTTGGTCGCGGCCAGCGCGTTCTGGCCGAACTGCAGGGTCGCGGCCGACAGCTCGGAGGTATACTTGCGGTAAAGCTCCTTATCGGCGTCCGAAAGGGCGGCGCCGTTGCGGGCGAAGCTCTGGTAGGTGTCTTCCAGCAGTTTCCTGTCCTCTTTCGAAAGACCGCGGCCGGGTTTCTCGTAAACCGCCTTCACGCGGGCGAAAAGCTCCGGATTGAGCGAAACGTCGTTCGACAGCTCGGTGAGCTTGGGCTGAACGCGCAGCGCGATCTCCTGCATCTGGTCCGAGGTCGCGGCTTCGAGCAGGTTGTAGAAAACACCCGAAATGCGGTCGAGCAGCGCCCCCTGACGCTCCAGCGCCACGATGGTGTTGCCGAAGGTCGGTTTCTTGGGGTTATTGACGATCGCCTCGATCTCGGCGCGCGAGCAGGCGATGGCCGCATCGAACGCAGGCTCGTAATCCGAAAGCTCGATCTGCGAGAACGGCGGCGTCTGGTGGGGCGTGTTCCACTCCGCCAGCAAGGGGTTGGTCGTATCCAGTTCGGGCAGCTGCGCTTTGGTAATCGAATTGTCGGCGCAGCCTGCCGCCATAGCTGAAAAGGTCATAATGATAAGTGCTTTTTTCATGTTACTGCAAATATTGGGTTATTTTTCACGATTCGTCTATTGCCCGTCCGATTCCGGTTCGAGGGGGATCGGGGTCTCTTCGTCCGGCTGCGGATCGGGTTCGGCGAGCAGGCCGCGGCCGCGGAGCATCGCCCGCTTGTCGGGATCGGCTCCGCGGAAGGCCCGGTAGAGCGTCATGCCGTCCTCGGAACCGCCGCGGGCGAGGATCTTGGTGCGGAAATCGGCGGCGATCTTCTTGTTGAACAGGTCGCCGCTCTCGCGGAAGGCTGCGAACGCATCCTTGTCGAGCACTTCGGCCCACGTATAGAAGTAGTAGCCCGCCGAATAGCCGCCGTCGAAAATATGGCTGAAATAGGGATAACGGTAGCGGGGTTCGATCTGCGGAATCAGGCCGCGCTTCTCGTTGAGCGCCCGGCGTTCGAAGACCATCGGGTCGAACGGTTCGTAGTCGGTGGTCGAGTGGATGTCCATGTCGGAAAGCGACGCGGCGATCAGCTCCGTAGTGGCGAAACCCTGATTGAAGAGTTCGCTCCTGCGCAGTTTATCGACGAGGTATTTGGGAATCACCTCGCCCGTACGGTGATGCACGGCGTACTGTTTCAGCATTTCGGGTTCGAAAGCCCAGTTTTCCATGATCTGCGACGGAAGCTCCACGAAGTCGCCCTCGACCTCCGTGAGTCCGCGGTATTTCACGTCGTGGAACAGGAAATGGAGCGCATGGCCGAATTCGTGGAAGAGCGTTTCGGTCTCGTCGAGCGTCAGCAGCGCAGGGGTGTTGCGCACCGGACGGGTGAAGTTGCAGACGATACTCACCACGGGAGCGACGCGCTCGCCGTCCCGGTAGGTCTGTTCGACATAGTTGCCGCACCACGCCCCCTGACTCTTGCCGTCACGCGGAAAGAAGTCGAAATAGAGCACGCCCAGATGCGACTGGTCGGCGTCGAGCACCTCGTAGGCGATCGCCTCAGGATGGTAGAGCGGCGCCACGATGGGCTGGAAGGTAATGCCGTAAAGCCGGTTGGCGAGGTAGAAGATGCCGCCCTGCACGTTTTCGAGCGAGAAATAGGGACGCAGCATCTCCTCGTCGAGTGCATAGTTCTGCTTGCGCAGTTTTTCGGCATAATACCACCAGTCCCACGACTCGAACGTCGCGCCCGGAACGTCCTTCTGCAGGAGTTTGTCCATCTCGGCCAGCTCCTCCCCGGCGCGGTCGAGCGCCGGCGTCCATATCTGGTCCAGCAGCGCGTAGACCGCATCGGTCGTACCGGCCATCTCGTCGGCCACGACATAGGCGGCGTACGACGGATAGCCCAGCATCTTGGCCTTCTCCGTACGCAGACGGATGAAGTCGTTGATGAGCTGCTTGTTGTCGTACTGATCGCCGTTGTTGCAGCGGTTCAGGTAGGCCTTGTAGATCTTTTCGCGCAGGTCGCGCTTGGCCGAATAGGTCAGGAACGGAATCAGACTGGGCTTATGGAGCGTGAAGACCCACTTGTCGCCCTTGCCCATCGCCTGCGCCTTCTCGCGCGCGGCGTCGCGGACGCCCGAAGGCAGTCCCTCCAGATCGTCCGCCGTCAGTTCGAGTGCGAAGTTGTTGTTCTCGGCCAGAATGTTGTTGCCGAACTTCACGGCCGTAAGCGACAGCTCGCCGTTGATCTCCTTCAGCCGGGCTTTCTGTCCGGCGTCGAGCAGGGCGCCGGAGCGCACGAAAGCGTCGTAGGTCTTCCTGAGCAGTCGGCTCTGCTCGGCGTCGAGTCCCAGCGACGCGCGCCGGTCATAGACATCCTTCACGCGGGCGAAAAGTTTCTCGTCGAGCCGGATCTTATCGCGGTGCGCCGAGAGCAGGGGCATCACCTGCTCCTGCAGGGCCTGCATCCGTTCGTTGGTCTCGGCGGCGCAGAGCATGCCGAAAATCAGCTCGGTCTGCGCGAGCATCTGTCCGGCGTTGTCGTAAGCCAGAATCGTATTCTCGAACGTCGGCTCGTCGTTGTTCGAGGTGATGGCGTCGATCTCGGCGTCGTGCAGCGACATGCCGCGCTCGAAGGCGGGCATGAAGTGTTCGGCGCGGATCTTATCGAAGGGCGGCACGCCGAAAGGCGTGTCCCACTGGGTGAAGAAGGGATTCTCCCCGGCGCTTTTCGGGGAGTTGCATGACGCAAGTGCCATAAGCAGTAAGAGTGTTGTGAATAAACCTGCAATACGTTTCATCTATTCATGTTATTTTATGTAACTTTGCGAGCTGAAAATACGGACGCGCGCAAGGCATCCGTACAATGTTGCAAAGTTAGTAAATTATAAGAGGTATGCAACTTTTTTACGCCCCCGACATCACGCCGCCCCTCCATACGCTGAGCGAAGAGGAGTCGAAACACTGCGTGCGGGTGCTGCGTCTGGGACGCGGAGATACCCTTCATATAACTGACGGGAGGGGCAATTTATTTTGCTGCGAGATTACGGACGACAATCCGAAACGCTGCACGGTGCGCGTCACGGAGACCCGCGCCGGGTGGGAGGCGCTCCCCTATTCGCTGACGATGGCCGTTGCGCCGACCAAGAACGCCGACCGCTTCGAATGGTTCCTCGAAAAGGCGACCGAAGTGGGTGTCGGCACGATCATCCCGCTCGAAACCGAGCATTGCGAACGCCGGGTCTTCAAGCCCGAACGCGGCGAACGGGTCATCACGGCGGCCATGAAGCAGTCGCTCAAAGCCTACCGTCCCACGCTGCGTCCGCTCACGCCTTTCGGCGAAGCGGCGGCCATGCCTTTCGAAGGGCGCAAGTTCATTGCCCACTGCGCCCCGGCGCAGTCGCCCGAAGGCAAAGCCTACCTCCCGGCGACGCTCCGCAGGGGCGAGGCGGCGCTGATCCTGATCGGTCCCGAAGGCGATTTTTCGCCCGAAGAGATCGCCTTCGCACGCGCGAACGGATTCGAGGAGATAACCCTCGGCGCGCAGCGGCTGCGCACCGAAACGGCTGCAGTGGCCGCAGTGGTGATGGTCTCCGTGGCAAACGGTTAGCGATACGGACAAAACGGTCCGCATCGCCGGTTCCGCCGCAAGGCGGCACGGTATAAACAGTATAATTACACACAAATAGCTCATGTTTCTCTATTCACTTCTCGCGCTGGCGGTGGTGACGGCGCTGATATTCGCCGCCCCTCTCAAGGCCAAGGTGTGGGCGACGCTGGCAGTCGTCGCGGCGGGGGCGCTCTGGGCGTCGGCAACAGCCGTCGGAGTGCTTGCCGGCGGACATACCGTACGGTTGTGGGCGACCGACGTCTTCCTCTTCGGAAGCGACGCAGGCTCGATGGACCCTCTTTCGGCGCTGTTCGCGCTGATCGTCTCGGTCGGGGCCGTCGCCGCGGTGCTCTACTCGCGGGGATATCTCGCGCACTACCTCGGACGCAAATCCCCGGCCCACATCTCGCTGCACTACACCGCGCTGGCGACGATGTTCTACGCCATGCTGGGCGTAGTGACCTCCGAAGGCGGATTTTCATTCCTCTTTTTCTGGGAGCTGATGACCGTCGCATCGTTCCTGCTGATCCTGTTCGACGCCGAGCGCCGCGAAGTGCGCCGCGCCGCGCTGGCCTACGTGATCATGATGCACGTGGGATTCGCCCTGCTGCTCATCGGCTTCGTGCGGTTGGACAGCGTCTGCGGATCGGCCGACTTCGCCCTATTGGGCGAATATTTCCGCACGCAGCCCGCCCTGCCGCTGTTCGTGGTCTTCCTCGCAGGCTTCGGCATGAAAGCCGGCATGTTCCCGATGCACGTCTGGCTGCCCGAAGCGCATCCCGCCGCCCCGTCGCACGTCTCGGCCCTGATGTCGGGCGTGATGATCAAGACGGGCGTCTACGGCATCCTGCGCGTCACGGCGCAGATCGCCGACCTGCCGACGCTCCGCACCGCAGGCCTGATCCTGCTCGTCGCAGGCATCGTCACGGGACTCTGGGGCGTGATCCTCGCCGCGGCGCAGAACGACGTGAAGCGGCTGCTGGCCTACTCGTCGATCGAAAACATCGGCATCGTCCTGATCGGACTGGGCATCGCGGCGCTGGGCAAGAGTTCGGGCAACCAGCTCGCGGCGATCTGCGGACTTTCGGGCGCACTGCTCCACACACTCAACCACTCGCTGTTCAAATCGCTGCTCTTCTTCGGAGCCGGCAACATACTCTCCCAAACGCACACCACCTCGCTCGATGCGCTGGGAGGGCTGGGCAGGCACATGCCCGTCACGGGCCTGCTGTTTCTGGCCGGCACGACGGCCATCTGCGCCCTGCTGCCGCTCAACGGGTTCGTCTCGGAACTGCTGATCTACCTCGGCATGCTCGACGGCATCGCTTCGGGCAGCGACGTGCTCGCTTCGGCGGCCGGACTGGCTGCACTGGCGCTGATCGGCGGAGTTGTGATTCTGGCCTTCACCAAGCTCTACGGCACGGTGTTCCTCGGCGCGCCCCGCACGCACGAAGTGGCCGAAGCCTCCGAAGTCGATAATTTCCGCATCGCCGCTATGGCGCTGCCGCTGGCCGGAATTCTCTTCATCGGACTCTTTCCGCAGACCGCCGTGAGCGCGGTAACCCGCGCCGCGGGATTTTTCATCCACCACCCCGCCGATGCGGCGGACTACCTGCTGTCGCCCACGCTGGCGGCCGTCAGCCGCACGGCATGGCTGCTGATTCTGGTCGTCGGACTCTTGGCATGGCTTCGCAGCCGCGCCCTGCGCACGCGCAAGGTGACCGACGGCGCGACATGGGGCTGCGGCTTCACCTCGCCCAACGTGCGGATGCAGTACAGCGGCGAATCCTACTCCGAAGGACTGCAGTCTATCGCCACGTCGCTCACGCAGAACAGCGGCGAAGGCGGCGCCGTCGGCAAAGGCGAGATTTTCCCTGCCGCGCACAACTTCGATATCCGCCACAAGGACCGCTTCGACAAACTTTTCGCGGCGTGGTGGGTCGAACTGCTACGCGTGATAAACAAGCGCGCCATGCGCCTGCGTACGGGCAAGATCAACCACTACGTGCTCTTCGCACTGGCGTTTCTGGTCCTGATATTCCTGTTGTCCATCTTTAACCTGATCTGACGATGACGGCACTCAATACACTCCTGATCCTGCTGACGGCCGTCTGCATTCCGGGCCTGATAAACCGCACGCGGGCCGTGCTGGCGGGCCGCCGGGGCATCCGCTTCGCCCAGCACCTCTACGACGTGCGCCTGCTGCTGCGCAAAGGCGCGGTCTATTCGACGACCGCTTCGGCGCTGTTCCGCGCCGTGCCGTCGGTCTACCTCGGCTCGGCGATCGTCGCCGCGCTCTTCATCCCCGTCGGGGAGCTGAAACCCCTGCTGTCGTTCGACGGCGACATCGTCTGCTTCACCTACCTGATGGCTCTTGGCCGCTTCGCGCTGATCCTCGGCGCCATGGACACCGGAAGTTCGTTCGAAGGCATGGGCGCGAGCCGCGAAGCCCTCTACGGCGCGCTGGTCGAACCGGCGCTCATGCTCACGGCCGGCACGCTGGCCCTGCTGGCGGGCCACACGTCGTTCGCCCGAATCTTCGCCGAAGCGGCGACGGGCGACCTGCAGCTGACCGTCCTGCTGGTGCTCACGGCCTACGTGCTGGTGAAGATCGTCTTCACCGAAAGCGGCCGCGTACCGGTGGACGATCCCCGCACCCACCTCGAACTGACGATGATCCACGAAGTGATGTGCCTCGACTACTGCGGCACGGACCTCGGCATGATCAAAATCGCCGGGTGGCTCAAAACCGCGGCGCTCTCGATGCTGGCGGCCGACGCCGTGACGGCGGCGCTCTGCCCCCACTGGTGGGCCGCGGCGCCGCTGGCGGTACTCCTCACCGGACTCTCGGTCGGCGTGGTCGAATCGACGCAGGCCCGCAACAAACTCTCGCGCAACACCACATTCATTCTCACCATCGCGGCTCTGGCGGCTCTGGTTTTCTTCACGGGCTACCTGCTGCAACTAAACATCAGCATCCAATGATACTCCCGCTGGTCATACTCTACGTCATCACGCTCGTCTATCTGGCGATCACCGAACGTTTCCGCAACTTCGCGTCGATCATCGGACTGCAGGGGTGGATTCTCTTCGCCGTCGCCCTGCTGCGCCTGCACGCCATCAATCCGCTGGAACTGATCTTCATCGCCATCGAGACGCTGGCGTTCAAGGCCCTGCTGGTCCCGGCCATCCTCTTCGCCATGATCCGCAAAACCAAGATCAACCGCGTACGCCGCTCCGGATCGTCGCAGTCGGGTTCGCTCCTGCTGTCGCTCATGGCGCTGGCGGTCAGCGCCTCGATCACCTACTACATCGCCGACTCGGCCATCGACCTCGTATTCTTCGGCGTGGCGTTATACGCCCTGCTGAGCGGCCTGATCCTGATCGTCCTGCGCTCGCGCATCTTCTCGCACATGGTCGGCTTTCTGGTGATCGAGAACGGCGTTTTCCTCTTTTCGATGGCCATAGGCGTCGAAATGCCGCTGCTCATCAACATCGCCATCCTGCTCGACATCCTGATCTCGGTGCTGATGCTGGGCATCTTCTTCACCAAGATCGACGGCAAGATACACGCCGACGACGCCGATTCACTCACCAACGTAAAGGACTGACGCCATGATATATTACCTGATCGCCAGCATCCTGATCGCCGTCGCGGCGCTCTTCGCCCGGACCAAACGTGCGGTTCTCGCCGCCGGCATACTCTTCTACGCCGTTCAGATCGCCGCCGCGGGCCTGCTGCTCTGGGGCGGGCTTTACGACACGACCTCGGCCGCGTTCTTCACCTTCGACGCGCTCGGCACGCTCTTCTACCTGCTGCTCGTCGTCGTCTCGATGTACGTCTTCGGCCACTCGGAAGCCTACCTGCAAGGGGAGGACCTCCGCTCCTACCGTCTCTATTTCGCCCTGCTGATGCTGCTCACCACGGCCATCGCCGGAGCCTATTTCGCCAACAACCTCGCCGTAACGTGGATTTTCCTCGAAGCGACGACGCTCTGCTCGGCGGGCATCATCTACCACCGCCGCACGGCGCAGGCACTCGAAGCGGCGTGGAAATACGTCTTCGTCTGCTCGACGGGCATCGCCATGGCCTATCTGGGGATCCTGCTGCTGGCCGCCGCGACCAAGTGCGAAACGCTTTCGTACGAAGCCGTCGCCGAAGCGGCCTCGTCGGGCAACCCGCTCTACCTGAAGACGGCCTTCCTGCTGATTCTCAGCGGATACAGCTGCAAACTGGAGCTGTTCCCGCTCTACACGGTCGGCATAGACGCCAATTTCGCGGCCCCCGCGCCTGCTTCTGCGCTGATCTCCACGGGACTGGTCAACGCCGGATTCCTCGCGCTGCTGCGCGTCTATAAACTGCTCGCCGGAACGGAGGTTTTCCCGTGGGTGCGCTCGGTACTGCTCATCGTGGGCATTCTCTCGCTGGGCGTGGGCGCGCTTTTCCTGCGCCGCACCAACAACTACAAACGCTTCCTCTCCTACTCCACCGTCGAGAACATGGGCATCGCCGCCATCGGGCTGGGCATCGGCGGCATCGGCGTATGGGCGGCGCTGTTCCACGTATTCTGCCATACGCTCGTCAAAAGCAGTCTCTTCCTGCAGATGGCCGTCGTACGGCAGGTGTATGACAGCTACCGCATCAACCGCATCGGCGACTACATCCGCATCAACCGCGTCGGGGCCGTCGGCCTGCTGACGGGCATGGTCGTACTGCTGGCTTTCCCGCCCTCGCCGCTGTTCGTCTCCGAGCTGATGATCCTCAAGCAGGTCATCACCGACCGGAACTGGTGGCTCGTGGCGGGACTGCTGCTGCTCATGTGCATCGTCATCTACTCGTTCGGATCGCGTCTGATCCGGCTCTGCTACCAGCCCAATCAGGACCGTCTGCACCCCTCGAAAGCCCACAAGGCACTCTCGTGGTCGGCCCTGTCGCTGCTCGCGGTCGCCATCGTGCTGGGCATGTGGCAGCCGGAACTTCTGCAACGGATCATCACCGAAATCGCCGCGTTATGAAATATTATATAACCGATAATACAGCCCCCGCCGTACCGCTGTCGGAAATTCCCGAAGCGTCGTACGCCGAATTCTACGCCGATCTGGCCGCCAAGCTGGCCGACGCGCGTTACCATATAGCCCACTATTTCGCCCTGCCGCTCGGCGACCGGCTCCGGTTCTTCTGCCTGCTGCTCGACGACGCGGAGGCCAAGGTGCTGATCGCGTCGCACGCCATGGAGTACTACGACGAGCAGGAACTCCCCTCGCTCACGGCCCTGCACCCGCAGGTGCATCCGTTCGAGCGCGACATCGCCGAACGTTACGGTGTGCGTTTCGACGGCATGCCGTGGCCCAAGCCGCTGCGTTTTCCGTTCGACCGGTTCGACCGCGGCAGTACGATGGACAACTACCCCTTCTACACGATGGAGGGCCGTTCGCTGCATGAAGTGAACGTCGGCCCGATTCATGCGGGAATCATCGAACCGGGCGCGTTCCGCTTCATCTGCAACGGCGAGCAGGTGCTCCACCTCGAAATCGCGCTGGGATACCAGCACCGCGGCGTCGAGCATGAATTCGAGACTACGGCCAACCGCCTGCGGCAGATGTGTCTCGCGGAAGCCGTCGCGGGCGACAGCGCCGTGACCCATGCCGCCACGTTCGCGTCGGCGGTCGAGAAACTCACGGGCGGCGTCCCCTCCGCACGGCTCGGCGTCGAACGCGCCGTGGCGCTCGAACTGGAACGGATGGCGATGCAGATCGCCGACACGGGCGCGCTCTGCATGGACGTCGGCTACCAGCTGGGGCAGGTGGCCTGCGAAGCGCTCCGGACAATGACGATCAACACCACGCAGGCGTGGTGCGGCAACCGCTTCGGCAAGGGGCTGATCCGCCCCGGCGGCACGAACCATCCGCTGACGGCCGAAAAGGCGGAGACGATCCGTCGCAACGTCGCTCAGATCGCCCGCCGTTACGACGAAGTGCGCCGCGACATCAAGTCGTCGCCGACGCTGCTGGCCCGCTTCGAGCAGTGCGGCATCGTGCCGCGCGAGGAGATGCTCCGCATCGGCGGCGTGGGTCAGGCGGCCCGCGCGAGCGGCGCGGCCCGCGACATCCGCGCCACGCACCCGTGGGGCGTTTTCGCAGGAACGATCCGGCACGAAAGCATCGTCAAACGCCACGGCGACGTGATGGCGCGTCTGATGGTGCGCTGCCGCGAGGTGCTGCAATCGGCCGGGTATATCGACCGCCTGCTGGCGGACTACACGCCGGGGAGCCTGCCGGCACCCGATTATGCCGCTCCGCCCGCACCCGATTCGCTCGCGTTCGGGCTGGTCGAGGGATGGCGCGGCGAAACGTGCCACGTCCTGCTGACCGACGCCCAAGGCCGGATCGCCGCCTGCCGCATCAAGGACCCCAGCCTGCACAACTGGCTGGCGCTGGCGCTGGCCGTGCGCGGCGAAGGCATTTCGGACTTCCCGATCTGCAACAAGAGTTTCAACCTCTCCTACTGCGGCCACGATTTGTAAAGACGAAAGACATGATACTACCGAAAATAAAAGTACTGCGCAGCCACGGGAAACAATACATTCCCGATCTCGACGCCGTCGAACTGACCGAAGAGTTCCGCGGACGGCCCCACCTGACCGAAACCCCGGACACCGCGGACCTCGAACGGGCAGCGGCAATCTGCCCCACCGGGGCGCTGACCACCGCGCCGCTCTCGCTCGACCTCGGCCGCTGTCTCTTCTGCGGCGAATGCGCCCGCACGGCGCCGCGCAATATCCGCTTCACGAACGACTACCGCATCGGCTCGCCGACGCGCGAAGGACTCGTCGTGCGGCCCGGCGACAAGTGCGTGCGGTTCGACCCCGCGGCCGTACGGCCCGAAATCGGCCGCTACTTCGGCCGCTCGCTCCAACTGCGCGAGGTCTGCGCCGGGGGCGACGCATCGGTCGAAATGGAACTCAACGCCACGGGCAACGTCAATTTCGACTTGGGACGTTACGGCATCGGCTTCACCGCCTCGCCCCGCCATGCCGACGGCGTGGTGGTGTCCGGCCCGATCACGGTCAATATGGCCGAAGCGCTCCGGATCTGCTGCGACGCCGTTGCCAACCCCAAAATCCTCGTCGTCTGCGGCTCGGAAGCCTGTTCAGGCGGCCTGTTCGCCGGCAGCCGCGCCGTGGACCGCACCTTCTTCGATACGCACGCCGCCGATCTCTGGCTGCCGGGCGCCCCGACGCATCCGATGACCTTCATCGACGGCATCCTCAACCTGTTAGGCAAGAAAAAACGCGAATGACCATGCAACGACTCCGAACGATTTTCGCCTCGTTCTTCAAGATCGGGCTTTTCACCTTCGGCGGCGGATACGCCATGCTGCCGCTCATCGAGCAGGAGCTGATCGCCAAGCGCGGATGGATCGAGCACAAGGAATTCTTGGACCTGCTGACCCTCGCGCAGTCGGTTCCCGGACCGATCGCCATCAATACCTCGGTATTCGTCGGCTACAAGATGCGGGGTCTCAAAGGTGCCGTCGCGGCACTGCTGGGCAGCGTCCTGCCGTCGTTCGTCATCATCCTCGCAATCGCCCTGATGTTCGCCGACATCCGTCACAATCCGGTCGTGGACGCGGCCTTCAAGGGCATGCGCCCGGCTGTCGTTGCGCTGATCGTGGTGCCGGTTTTTTCGCTCGCGCGCGGCATGCACTGGTCGATGTTCTTCGTCATCGCGGCGGCGGCCTTCGCCGTATGGTATCTGGGCTGGTCGCCGATCTACATCCTGATCGCCGCGGCCGCGATCGGCATTTCATGGACGCTGCTCATCACTAAAAAGGCAAAAAAATGATCTTCTGGCAACTCTTCGCAAGCTACCTCAAAATAGGGTTCTTCGGCTTCGGCGGCGGATACGCCATGCTCTCCCTGATCCAGAACGAAGTGGTCGTACAGCACGCATGGATGACCAACGCCGAATTCGCCGACATCGTGGCCGTCTCGCAGATCACGCCCGGCCCCATCGCCATCAACTCCGCGACCTACGTCGGCTATACCGTCGGCGCACAGGCCGGAAACGAGTGGTGCGGCATTCTGGGGGCGGCGCTGGCGACGTTCGCGGTCTGCCTGCCCTCGCTGACGCTGATGCTGCTCATCACGCGCTTCTTCCTGCGGCTCAAGCAAAATCCGCTCGTCGAAGGAGCCATGAAAGGCATGCGGCCCGTGGTGATCGGCATGATCGCGTCGGCGGCGCTGCTGCTGATGTTCCCCCATAGCAAAGCCCCCGACGAGCAGAATTTCATCGACGGCTGGAGCTGGGCGCTGTTCGGCGGCGTCTTCATCTCTTCGGTCAAAAAAGTGAATCCCATTCTGTTGATCGCCCTCTCGGCCGCGGCGGGAATCCTGATCTATTACGTATTCTGACCCCGTCCCTCTCCTATAAAAACGGCCGGAGCGCATACGCCCCGGCCGATGTTTTCCCAACAGTCGCCGATCACACCACGGCGACGACCGCCGCACCCGCCAGCAGCAGGAACAGGAAGACTCCGAGACACAACAGCCCCAGAACGGCTATGAACGTGCCGATACAGCCCCAGCGCTGATCGCCGCCCGACAGCGGATCGGTCAGCAGGGTGATGATCAGACCGACGAGCGGCGTGAAGATCAGGCTCAGCAGGAAAGCCAGCCCGAAGCCGATGCGCCGGCGGCTGCCGATGATACCCACCAGAACAGCCAGCAGGCAGCCGCTCAACAAACCGAACAACAGAGTCAGAATAGCCATAATCGAAATCTTTTAGCGGATGAAACGGTAATAGGTCCCCAACGGCAGCTGCTTGCCTGCGCGGTCGGTGAAACAGAGTTCGCCGTACTGCTCTTCGAGCGGCGCGCCGAAGGCCTGCCGCACGGCGGTACGGGCCAGCGTGGACGAAAGGCCCATCGAGTAGAGGTTCAACACGAGAAACGCCCCCTGCGGCTCCAGCAGCTGCGCGCAGCAGGCGAGCATCTCGCAGATATTCTCCTCCAGAATCCACTTCTCGCCGTTGGCGCCGCGGCCGTAGGCCGGGGGATCGAGGATGATGCCGTTGTAGCGGCTGCCGCGCCGCACTTCGCGCCGGACGAATTTGAGCGCGTCTTCGACGATCCACCGGATGCCGTCCAGCCCGCTCAGCTCCATATTCTCGCGCGACCACGTCACGACCTGCTTCACCGAATCGACATGGGTCGTCTCCGCCCCGGCGGCACGCGCCGCAAGGCTCGCGCCGCCCGTATAGGCGAAAAGGTTCAGCACACGGGGCGTAACCGGTTTTCGCGGCGCAGTCCGGCCCTTCGGCGCCGCTCCGGACAGAACGCCCTCGGATGCGGTTGTGGCCGGAGCGCCCGCAGGAGCGGTTGTGGCCGGCATCGCATCCGGCGCCTTTCCGCCCGCAATCCCCATCGCAGCGGCTCCGCCCGACGCCAGCGCCCGGCAGTTGTCGTAGATGAAATTCCAGTTGGCGGCCTGCTCAGGGAAGATGCCGACGTGCTTGAACGAGGTGAGTCCCAGCCGCATGCGCAGCCGCATCCCCTTATAGGCGTAATCCACCGTCCAGCGCGAGGGCATTTCGGAACCGAGACGCCACTCGCCGCGCTCCTCGCTGCGCGTATCGCGCAGAAAGGAGGCATCGGCCGCACGGCGCCACTCCTCCTCGGAGAGCGTCCGCCGCCAGATAGCCTGCGGTTCGGGACGCCGCGTAACGTAACGCCCGAAGCGTTCGAGCTTCTCGAAATCGCCCGTGTCGATCAATTCGTAATCCCCGAAAGCGGGTGTCAGCTGTTCTTGCATAAAAAATCTTCTTTATTTTATCGTCGGCCTGAGCAGGAAGCGGAACGTATAGTCGCCGTAAGGCACCCGGAACCGCTCCTCCGGCAGTTGTCCCCAGCTGTCGATACAGCCCAGTCCGGACTGCCGCAGATCGAAGTTCACGAACGTCGCGTCGCGCGCCGTGAGCGTTCCCGAATGCTGCTGGGGCGGGAAGTTCGACACGTCGAGATCGGCCGTCGCATAGGGCAGCGCCGATGCCGAGAAAGGAGCGTCGGAGAGGATCGTCAGCCCCGTGCCCGAACTGTCGGCCACGGTCCACCAGCGCACGTCGCTCTTGGTGCCCGACTCCTGCGGACGCACATATTCGTCGTGATACTGGTCGGCGACACGCTGTTCGTAAAGTCCCAGATCGGCCGACGAGAGCCGGTCGGCATAGTTTTCATGTTCGCCGCGGCCGTAGTAGATCACGCGGTCGTAACGCGCCGGCATCGTGAGCGTCATGCCGTAGCGCAGCAGGTTGGGAACCTTGGCCGACTTGCCGGCGGTCATCCGTTCCGTCACCTCCATTTCCCCCGCGCCGTTGATCCGGTAGGTCAGCGCCAGCGTCGCTTTCACGGCGGGAAGCTCGTAAAGCGCTTCGACGACCGCCACGCCGTCCTTCACACCGGCGTCAAATTTCGTGAGTTTCAGTTCGGGATTCTTCCAGACCGCGAGTTTGCGGTCGAGCTTTGCGCCGAGGTCGTTCTCGGTCGGAGCGCGCCAGAACTGCGGACGCAGCTCGGCGCCTTCGGCCATCAGTGCGCGGCCATCGACGTCGTAGGCGCTGAGGAAGCCGTCGCGCGAGAAGAACATCTCCCACGTCTGGCCTGCAACCCGCGTGCCGCGCTCCCATGCAGTCACCTCGACGGGACGTTCCGACACAGCAAGACCGAACCCGGCTTTGCAGTCGTACTCACGCACGACGAACTGCTGCTGCGCCGCCGTATGGCCGATGTCCAACAGCGGCTGTTTGTTTTTCAGTTTGTAGGCCACGTTCACCAGCAGCTCCTTGGCCTGCGGGCAGAAATCGGCGGAGGTAAAGCCCAGCGCATAGGTGCGTCGCTGCCGGGGCGCGACATCGAGTTCGCCAATACGGCCGGCCTTCACGACCCGGCCGTCGGCGACCAGTTCCCACGTCAGTTCGTAATCGTCCAGCCCCACGAAGAAGTTCTCGTTGTACACCTCCACGCGGCCCTGCGCCGGATCGAGAAGCTCGGTCCAGATATTCTGGTACTGCCGCTTCACCTCATAGGCGTGCGGATGCCACGTGCGGTCGGGCGCGATGATGCCGTTGCAGTTGAACGAATTGTCGGTCGCGTCGTAGTTGTTGAAATCGCCGCCGTAGAGGAACGACACGCGGCCGTTCTTTTCGTAGCGGGCGAGTCCCTGATCGACGAAGTCCCAGATGAATCCGCCCTGATACGACGGATATTGGCGCACCAGCTTCCAATAGTGGTCCAGACCGCCCATCGAGTTGCCCATGGCATGCGCGTATTCGCACTGGATCAGCGGTTTGGAGGGGTTGTTCTTCAGGTATTTCTCACACTGCGCATAGTCCCAGTACATCGGGCAGATGATGTCGGTAAACGCACCGTCCCGATCGTACACGGCGCGTTCGTAATGCACCGGACGCGACGCATCGTAATCCTTGATCCAGCGGTAGCAGGCCTCGAAGTTAGGCCCCATACCCGCCTCGTTGCCCATCGACCAGACGATGACCGAGGGGTGGTTCTTGTCGCGCAGCACCATGCGCTGGTTGCGCTCCATATGCGCCTGCGCGAAGGCGGGCACCTTGGCCAGCGTCTCTTCGCCGTAGCCCATGCCGTGCGACTCGACGTTCGCTTCGTCCACGACATAAATGCCGTACTCGTCGCAGAGTTCGTACCACTGCGGATCGTTGGGATAGTGGCTCGTACGCACGGCGTTGATGTTCATCTCCTTCATGATGCGGATATCCTCGATCATCCGCTCGCGGCTCACCACATAACCCCCGATCGGGTCCATCTCGTGACGGTCGGCGCCCTTGATCAGCACGGGCTGTCCGTTTACGAGCAGCTGGGCATTCCGGATCTCCACCGAACGGAAGCCCACGGGCTGCGTCACGGTTTCGGTCACGTTCCGCCCGTCAGACACGTCGATCCGGAGCGTATAGAGGTTAGGCGCCTCGGCCGACCACTTCGCGGGATCGGCAACACGGAAGAGACACCCCGCTTTGCCGCCCGCCGGCATGATCTGCTGTTCGGCCACCGCCTCGCCCGCCGCATCCAGCAGCGTCAGGCCGACCGATTTCACGCGCGGGGTCGTCTCCACTTCGACGTGCAGCTGGGCGTCCCTATAATCGGCGTCGAGCGTCGGGGTGATGCGCACGTCCTTCAGGTGCGCCTTGTCGCGGGCCGTCAGCGTCACGCCGCGGGCAATGCCCGAAAAGCGCCAGAAGTCCTGATCTTCGAGGTAGGTGCCGTCCGACCAGCGGAACATCTGCAGGGCGATCAAGTTTTCGCCCGGCTTCACGAATTTCGTGACGTCGAATTCCGCCGCAAGCTTGCTGTCCTCGCTGTAGCCGACGAAACGGCCGTTGATCCAGACATAGACGTTCGACGTCGCCGAGCCGATCGAGAGAAAAATATCCTTGCCGCTCCACGATGCCGGCACCTCGAACGTATGCCGGTAGGAACCGACATGGTTTTCGGCGTCGGGCACGTGCGGCGGATTGTTCTCGAAATTGCCGCGCCACGCATAGCCGATATTCACGTAGAGCGGGTCGCCGTAACCGTTCAGCTCCCACATCCCCGGCACGGGCATCGCGCCCCACGACGCATCGTCGTAATCCTCCTGCCAGATACCGGAGGGACGCTCCGAAGCGTTGCGCACCCAGTGGAATTTCCACACGCCGTCGAGCGGCATGCTCTCGCCCGCCGCAAAGGTCGAGTGCATCGGCAGACGGTTGATTTCATTGACGGCAGGGTCCTGCCATTCGCGGCCGGTCTGGGCCGAAGCGGCCAACGCGCCCGAAAGCGCCGCCGCAAGGATCAAGAGAGTCTTTTTCATCGGTTATGGTTATGGTTTTGGTTTCGCAGTCTCTTTACGGGTGCAGTCCACCAAGCTCATTTCGCAGCGGACGCAGTCGAATTCCAGCCGGTAGCGGTTCGCGCCGCGCTCCAGCCAAAGATCGCCCTTCAGCCGCGGCCGCTCCTTGAGGCATTCGCCGATTTCGCGGCGGATGCAGTAGGCCGAGCGCATCACCCGACGCCCGGCGGTCGTGGCCGCGAGGTCGAGCCCCCGCTCGATTTGCCGGACGCCGTGGTCGCGGTAAAACGCTTCGGCAAGACGGTTGGTGACATTCTCCTCGGCCGAAAGCGTCTCCGACGGATACTCCGCCGCGCCCTCAGGCAGAATCCGGTGCTCGACGCCCCGCGCCAGCCGGGCCTGCAGCAGGGCGGCAAGCCCTTCGCGACGCAGCTGCGACGCCAGCGACGCCGGAACGAACCATTCGGCTCCCTGCACCTCGGCCGAGCGCACCGCAAAAATCGTATCGCCGCTTTTCATGGCCTGCGTCCGCAGGGCGGCGGCGTTCGCTTCGGCATTATTCGCAGGTTCCAAAGCGATGCGGCGTTCGGCGACAGCCGCCACCCCTTCGCAGTCGGTATAGCGGAACGTCACCCCCTCCGCCGACGCCGTCACCACGGCCGCGGCCGGAATCACGCGCCGCGTACGGCTCCGTTCGAGCAGCTGGTTGAAGCGGTGGTCGTAATTGCGGTAGACCTCGCATCCCGGAGCGATCCCTTCCATACGGTTGGGCGTCACGCAGTCGCCGTCGGCAGCATTGACATTGGTTCCGACCAGTCCGCGCGGCGTCAGGAAGCAGATGCCGTCGCCGGCGGCCAGCGTATGCGCCCGGTCGAGCCGGAAACGGGTCCTTTCGACACGCGTCACGCGGCCCGCATATTCGCCGACGGCCTTCGGCGTGTCGAACGACGCGACGCCAGCACGTTTGCCCGCAAAGAAGTATTCCGACTCCCCGCGGGTGAAACTCTTGGCCGTATCGGGCGTGAAGTCCGCGACGCTTTCACCGGCCGAAGCACGCCGCAGGTGCGGCCGCACGGCCAGCGCATCGTCCACCGCGCGGCGGTAATAGGCCACCGTATTGCGGATATAATTGATGTCTTTGAGACGCCCCTCTATTTTCAGCGACCTGACGCCGGCATCCAGCAGCTCGCCGACGTGTGCCGAAAGATTCAGGTCGCGGACCGAGAGCAGGTGTTTTCCGGCCAGATAGGTGCGCCCGCTGCCGTCGGTCAGATCGTAGGTCAGGCGGCACGGCTGGCTGCATGCGCCGCGGTTGCCGCTCCGCTCGGACATCGACCGCGACAGAAAACAGCGGCCGCTGTAACCCACGCAGATGGCCCCGTGGACGAAACACTCCACTTCGGCGTTCGTCGCGGCGCATATCGCCCGGATCTCGTCGAGCGACAGCGCCCGTTCGAGAATCACGCGGGCAAAACCGCATTCGCCTAAGAAACGCGCCTGTTCGGGCGTCATGTTGCACACCTGCGTCGAGGCGTGCAGTTCGACCGGAAGATCCATCCGCCGCAGAGCCATGTCCTGCACGATGAGCGCATCGACCCCGGCCGCGATCAGCTCGCGGGCCTGCCGCTCGGCGGTCTCCAGTTCGTCGTCGTAAATCAGGGTATTGAGCGTGGCATGCACCCGCACGCCGTAACGGTGGGCATACTCCGCGACGCGGGCGATCTGCTCCGCGCTGTTGCCCGCCGCATGGCGCGCCCCGAACTTCGCACCGCCGATATAGACGGCGTCGGCGCCGTAATCCACAGCGGCCACGGCCGACTGCAAATCTCTGGCGGGAGCGAGTAGTTCGACGAAGTTCATGCTTTATTTTTTGCAAAAATAACAAATTCCCCGACAAAAAACGGAGCCGAAGCCGAAAAAACATATCCCTGCCGGAGTTTGCCCCGCATTCCCCGCCGCCCGGAATAGCGCCCCGCCTGTCCCCTCTCCGCCCGTACCCCTGCGTCCCGCCGCCCGAAGCGCTGAAACACGAAGCGCCGGAAGCCGAAGCGCCGGAAGCCGGCCCGGCCCGGCCCAAATTCACCCCGGAAGCACCTCGGAAGCCCGCACCGCACGCGCGGCGCAGAGACATCGGCAACAGACCGCCGGGTGCGGAGTGTCTGGAAAGACGCCATGCCGGATTCGCCGCCACCCACCCGGCCATAACGCGTTTTTCGCACGGAGGTTGAAAATTTAACGCCCGCCGGGAGCGATATTGCCGCTATTTTTATAAATTTGCGGTTTGTAATACGAATACTCAAAAATCAACAGATAGTATGCTTACGCTAAAGCAAATCCGCGATGACAAAGAGGCCGCGATCCGCAAACTGGCCAAAAAGGGCGTGGACGCCGCACCCGTCATCGAAAAGATCGAAACGCTGGACGACCGCCGCAAGGCAATTCAGGTAGAATTGGACAATACGCTGGCTGCGCAGAACAAAGCCGCCAAGGAGATCGGCGCGCTGATGGGTCAGGGCCGCCGCGAAGAGGCCGAGGAGCGCAAACGCTTCGTCGCCGACCTCAAGGAGAAATCGAACCGCCTGCAGGCCGAATCGCGCGAAGTGCAGGAGGAGCTGCAGGCCGCGATCGTCACGCTGCCCAACTTCCCCGCCGAGATCGTCCCGGAGGGCAAAACCGCAGAGGACAACCTCGTCGTAAAACTCGTCGAAAGCTACACCGAACTGCCCGAAAACCCGCTGCCCCACTGGGAGCTGGCCCGCAAATACGACATCATCGACTTCGATCTGGGCGTGAAGCTCACGGGCGCCGGATTCCCCGTCTACAAGGGCAAGGGCGCACGCCTGCAGCGGGCGCTGATCAACTACTTCCTCGACTGCAACACCAAAGCCGGCTATCTCGAAGTCGAGCCGCCGATCATGGTCAACGAGGCTTCGGGCTTCGGCACAGGACAGCTCCCCGATAAGGAGGGGCAGATGTACCACGCCACGGCCGATAATTTCTACCTGATCCCCACGGCCGAAGTTCCCGTCACGAACATCTACCGCGACGTGATCCTCGACGAAATGGATTTCCCCGTAAAAATGACCGCCTACACCCCCTGCTTCCGCCGCGAAGCCGGCTCCTACGGCAAGGACGTGCGCGGCCTGAACCGCCTGCACCAGTTCGACAAGGTGGAGATCGTGCAGCTGAGCCTGCCCCAGAACTCGTACGAAGCGCTGGACGGCATGGTGGCGCATGTCGAGTCGATCGTCAAGTCGCTCGGCCTGCCCTACCGCATCCTGCGTCTGTGCGGCGGCGACATGTCGTTCACCTCGGCGCTCACCTACGACTTCGAGGTTTACTCCGAAGCGCAGAAACGCTGGCTGGAGGTTTCCTCCGTCTCGAACTTCGAGTCGTTCCAAGCCAACCGTCTCAAGCTCCGCTATAAGGACGCCGACAAGAAAACCCAGCTGGCGCACACGCTCAACGGCTCGTCGCTGGCCCTGCCGCGCATCGTCGCCGCCCTGCTCGAAAACTTCCAGACCCCCGAAGGCATCCGCATTCCCGAAGCGCTGATTCCCTATACGGGTTTTGATATTATCAAATAAGTTTCTATATTTGTCATTACATACACACATTAACAAATAAATTTTTCAAAAATGGCTTACAAAATCACCGACTCCTGCGTTGCCTGCGGTACCTGCATCGGCGAATGTCCGGTAGAGGCTATCTCGGCTGGCGATATCTATGTAATCGACCCCAACACCTGCATCGACTGCGGCACCTGCGCAGGCGTTTGCCCCAGCGAGGCGATCATTCCGGAATAACGCACGGTTACAACATGGAACAACACGCCCGAAGCATAATGCTTCGGGCGTGTTGTTTAGGCGTTGGGCTGAGAAAGTTATTCAATCGGTTTTCCCGGAATAACAATTCCTCCAGCTTCTTCCAAAGAATAGCATCTATCTCTCGGAATCTCTATTTTCCAATAATCTCCGGGAAGATCCGGATTAGGCCCCATAAAAATGCCATCCATTGGAGTTGTCGTAGCAGGCATAATAACTTTTCCAGACTCTCCAGCCGCCTGACGGATTTCTTTCCAATCAACGACCTCAAAAGCAATTCCATTAGACCTTATGCCCACCTCTTTATACTTGAAATACACTCTATATGGCAAAGAAGCATAAACATCTTGTTGCTGATCGCACAAATTAATATGATTCAGATACATTACACCTAGTTTAGAAATACCTTTTCTGAACCCATAATTCATCTCCGGTCTGAAAAACACCTCCACACAATAATGTGGACCGACCTTCATAACATCGGAAGAGTTAGCCCATGTCAAGCCGGGTTTAATCGCATACGCACCCGGCTGGTCGAAACGAATCAAATAGTTCCCTGCTCCGTCGTTATTGATAATCGTACACTGCGGATCATTAAAAACCGATTCCGTGATTTCCAGATTGGGATCAGGATAATCAGGATCTTCAAAATTGACACTGAAATTATAAACTTTACCGAGTGCTACAGAACTCGGACCTTCGATGCTTGCCACAGGCGACGCCACCCGACAAGTAATGGTTGCCTGTTGGAGCATAATCGGCCCCGACGGGTTCGCAAGATCACGATAATTCCGTGTTGCCAATATCTGATAAACACCGCATTTTGTAAAACGTAGTTTCAGCGATTTATCGGTCCGTGAAATTTGATCAATGCCGCCGTCTATCGTAGTAAAGAACGACACGTTTGTACTTATCACTTCTATACCGCCAATGCACCGAATAGCGGCAGTAGGAAATTTGGGAACAAGTAGGATTTTTTCAAAGCTTAAATTATTTAAGTGGGTGAATAATAAAAAGCCGCAGGAAAAATATCTGAATTATTCAAATACACAATAAATCAGGCGTATTATTTCATTTTCCGATGAAAATTTTCACAAACCGTCTCCATATGTCCGAAGCACATATATATTTCCAATAAAAAAACTGCGGTCCAAATTGGACCGCAGTTCGATATGATTATTCAAACTCTTACAACCTATTCAAGAGTTGGAAATCCGTGTTATTATCCAAGTTATTTGAAATCTGCTTTTTCAATCCAGCATTTTCAAATTTCCCACTGTTGCCAATGACAGTCCCCGACGCAGCAGGACGATCGAATACAAGCGAGCTCGGCATTGCTACTTGGCTTTCGAATACCACGCCATTCTGCTTAACTGAAGTTGACAGAACTGTACATCCAGAAAGTACACTCGACAGTTTACTTGCATGCAGAATTGTAGCAGCAGACTTCGAAGCAGCTACAGAAGCACCTGAACTCTTCCTTGTCATTGTATAAGGACCTATCGGATAATCCTTATCGGTATATCCTTCAGCTGCCTTTTGCCAATAAATATCTTGTCCAAGAACCCAGAAGAAGTCCATCGAACTGGTAGTAAAATTACCCATTCCCTCGACACTTCCTTGATATAGAGTAATCGTTGCTGAGTTTTTATCTGCATTAAGCTTTCCGGTAAATCCGGGATAACCACCGTTAATAATATAATATTTTCCCTGCAAAAGTGCCCGTCCTGTAAGAGTCAGGACACTTCCATCCTCCGGATCGGTATATAAACTCTGGCCTTCCAATATCTCAAAATTTCCGGTAGCACTATCGAATTTAGCCGACGGAAGAATCTGCGACTGGTCACGAATCGTAGTAATGCCCCATCCTTGTAATTTATAGGATGAATTAGCAACCCCCTGAATGAACGTAACGTCGAAAGAAAGCGGCGCAGCATTCACCTCAGACGAAGTGCTGGTTAAAGTCCACGTACCGAGCCATGCCTTGTAAGCATCGGAAGCCTCCCCACCACCTTCAGTAGTGGCTGCGACATGCTTTGTAGTCGATTTACCAGCCGAATCCGTAACTTTTAAAATACAAGTATAGGAAGTAGCGGGATCTAATCCACTAAAGGTTACTCCAATTCCGGGATTCTGAACAAGCCCGTCCAACCATCCGTCTTTAGTAGACATATCTGTTCCGTTCTGAGTAACTATAGCATCATAAGAAGCTCCCTGAGCAAGTACTTTTTCAACATCCGAAGTTAAAAATACTCCATAATACGCACCTGTTGCAGTCGGAGCATAGGCTCCCATATAAACCTTAGTGTCTGTATTTGCACCATTAGCATCTCCAGCACGAAGTGTCAAAGTCAGTTCCGGACCATCGCCCGTTTCACCGTCATCTGCAAGTGTGGTAAACCTCTCTTTGGTCACTGCCGTTGTTCCAGCAGTTCCGTTACATCCGAAAGCGACTACACAATATTCCGTTTCAGGATCAAAAGGAATATATTGCTCTATCAGCTCCTTAGAATAGCCATCAGGACCCGTAGACAAATATTTGGTAACATCACCGTCATTCGCGCCAATAATAGCTGCAATCAACTGATTGTCATCAGGTATCTGATCGACAACGGAAGCCGGATAAATATCAAAATAATAGGTATCGGAATTATTAGACGGAGTAATGTTAATATCAGCGCCTTTCGCTCCGATATTCGTTACAGCGATAGTAAAAGTCAAATCGCCGCCCTGAGCAGCATCAGTAGTTGCCGAAGCTGAATCGACCGTTGTTTTTCCATTGGCACTCGTAACGGAAACAATCGCCGTAACCGCCGTAGCAGCAGGCACACCGCGGCAAGGCAGGTCATAACCGTCAGCGCTGTTTATCTTCTCAACCTGCTCAGTCTTAAGTGTCGGATCAGTCGTAACTCCGGCCAAAATCTCAGCAAGCGTTTTTCCCTCGGCAAGCGCCTTATCGACAGCAGATTTCATAAGGAATGCCGCTTTTGCCGAAACTATATCCGAGGACTTGATATGGCAGGTGACATACGAAGAAGTGTTCGCACCGCTGGCGTCGCCCGCTCTCATGGAAAGGGTCAATTCAGGAGCAGGCTCCGGAGCATCGTCCGTCTTGAACGCCTCTTTCACCAGATCGGAGGTGAAGCGGCCGTCCGTCAGCATGCCGAGCGCAACGGCGTAGTAGTCGGTGCCGGCCGTCAGATCGGTGATTTTCTGCGGTGCGCTTCCCTTGACGAGGGCCGTTGCGAGATACTCGCTGAGCGGCAGCACCTTCTTATCCGCGATAGCTTTCAGATTGTCGAGAATATGCTGGGCATAGGCCGCGTCGGACTCGAACGTGTCGAACTCGGCCTTCTTTACAGCCGCATAATAGTAGGTAGCTTGGTCGTTGCTGGGAGTTACCGTTACGGTAGCTTCGGTCTGGGCTACATTCGAAACAGCGACACTAAACGAATAAGAGGGGGGGGTCCGACTTTGTCGTCGTCGTCATTACAGCCTGAGGTGACAAACAGAAGAGTCACGGCTGCCAATAACATGCGCAAGTAAGATTTGAGCGTCATAGGCTTAAAATTAAATTAATAAAATTGACAAGATATAACAATTCGTCCGGCAAGGAACGCTAAAAATTATATTACGTTAGCAAATATAAGTATTTATATTCGTAATTGTATCATTCAGATACAAGAAAAACGGCATGCCGGATCAGGTTTCGCAGGCCGTTTGATTACAATATTGAGAAATCCGGGGGCATTTGATTACAAAATCCAATCATCGACGGCAATATTCAGTGATATTTTTGAAGCAAAAAATATTTTTCAGATTTTTTCAAAAAATTTATTTTCAACGCATGCCGGACCTCGGTGCGGGCCGGAACAGCAGGCTGCGGGCATCCGGCAGCAGATTCGCGCAGAACGAAAAAACTGCGGCGCATATGCGCCGCAGCTCGATTATAGGAATACGGAAGAGGCTATCTTCTGGGAGTCCGGACTCTGTTTTTCGGAGACCGGGCCGCAGCCGCCGTCTTCAAGGAGACCTCTTCAGCCTGCTTCAAGCCTGCATTTATGCCGACAAGGCATTTGATCTGAGCGGGTTTGCCACCGGATAACGCCTCTGCGTTGCCGGACATTTCCGCACCCCGGACCATCTTTTCGGACAGGGCCGAGGTCCGCTCCCGGCGCAGATTTATCAACTGCGAAGCAGCGGCCTGCGGCATGTTCGGCTCTTCGAGCGGCCGGAAAACCTTCGGGACATCGAGTCCGGGCAGCAGCGAACTGCACAACACGGGTAGTTTAACGCCTGCGGCCGCGGCTTTCGACGCTCCCGACAGTTCGGAGATGGGCGAGGCCCCGGACTTGGTGAAGCGCACTCCCAGCCGGAAGATTTCACCGACATTGCCCGATGCGTCTTCGGCGACGGCGAGGAAGGTGCACTGGGTATCCCACGAGCAGGTGAAATTAATCTTCGCGGCATCCTTCACGCCCTGAGACTTCAGCGCGTTGATGATCGTGGCTTCGGAAACCGCTCCGGGGTCCGTATAATCGCCGGTATAAAGGGCTACGTACCAATGCGCGGCATCAGCCGAACGGGTAACCGTTACGGGAATATACGCTTTCCCCGACGCATTGGATGATACTCCGGCCGCAACGGCCTCGTCGCCGTCGAAGTACTTGTCATAGGCCGCCTCCACCGTCGCGGAACCGGCTACGGCTTCGAGCGTCGTGAATATTTCGCCGACGGCAGGCGTGCCGACAACGTTGCCGCTCAGGTCCACACATGCGGCGTAAGGCCTGTAGGCCGTTTTGGAAGAGAGTTTGCCGTACGCATAGGAAGCGCCCGAATACCAAGCGCCCAGCCCGGCGATAACCTGCACGGGAGTCAGATTTCCGTATTGCGCCGTACCGTAGAGCGCAAACATGTCCGTTACGTGCGACACAAGCGCTTCGGCGTTTCCGCCCAGCTGGGTATAGCTGGCATCTGAAATCACGTCCCAGATATAGGTAACGGGCTCTTTGGTCGTCTCCACGGTTACCGTCGCGCCGCCGGAGGTGATGTCTTCGACTTTGAAGGTGAATCCGGTGCCCGCAGCGTCAGGCCCGGCGCCCGCCGTGAACTTGGCTTTCGTGACACCCGTCGTCGCCGAAGCGCCGTCGTATCCGAACGCGACGAGATAGTATTCGGCGCCGGGCATCATGGCGAGCTCCCCGCCGAAATCCGTAGGTGCGGTCGCATAATCGCCGGTCACCAGCAGCCACGAGATAATCTGGCCGTACTTCTGCTCGACGGAAGCGATGATTTCGGCATCGGACATGCCCTTGATTTCATCGGCCAGCATGAAATCGAGCATATAGGGATCTTCGTCGTTGGAGGCCGTAATCGCAGCCGTCACACCGCCGGGAATCGGCTCCGCCGAGGTGTCGATAGCGATCGACAGCGTCAGATCGGAGGTCGCCGCTGTCTCCGTTGTAAACTCATGGCGCGTAACGGCCGTCGTCGCCGCCGTATTGTACCCGAAGGCAAGCACGTAATAGGAGGTCCCGGCCGTCAGGGAGGTCGGTTTGTAACCGTCTTCGCCTTGGCTCAGCATTCCGGCGATGCCGCCGTATTTCGCATAGGTTTCATCGAGCGCCGCGATCAGCGAAGCGTCGTCGGCAAAATTCTCGTCGATCAGTTTTTTGGGCTGGATATCGAAGAAATAGGTCTCGGTATCGTTCGAGGGCGTCACGGTCACCATGGCCGAGGTGGCTTTCAGCTCCGTCACCGCAATGGAGAAAGTGAGGTCCGACGGCGGCACGTCACCGGAGGTCGTAGAGACGTTTTCGCTCTTCACCGTGGAGCGTCCGCCGGCCGAGACGACTTTGAAAATCACCGTATAATCCGTCGAAGGCACGATCACGTCGCCCGCCAGCGTCAGGCCGAGACCTCCCTTCGCATTCAGGGCGGCAATATCCTCGCTCTTGACATCCTGACCGTTGGCATCGGCGATATTTTCGAGCGAAGCGCCCTGCCCGATAAAATCATCCACGATTTGCTTCGGAAGACACGCCATCTTGGCGGATACGGCGGCCTCCGACACGGCAGTGCAGTAGATCATCGTCGAAGTGTTGTTTCCGTCGGCATCGCCGGCACGGGCCGAGAAAGTCAGATCAGGCGCTTCGCCCGTAGGCGCCGTCGTCGAGAATTTGTACATCTGCAGCTCCGAAGTAGGTTCCTCCTTCTCGGCATCGTAGCCGATGGCGTAGACATAGTATTCGGTTCCGGGCTTCAGAGCGAGCATTCCTTCGAACATCTCCGCAGGGTAACCGTCCGGTCCCTGCGTCAGATAGGCGGGAATGATCGCGTCCAAAACGTCGGCGAGAATCTCGTCCTCGGACATTCCCTCGTAGGCCGCCGCCGCAATCACGTCGAAATAATAGGGAGCTTCGTCGTCGGAGGGAATGACGGCGATATCGGCGGCCGTCATGGTGATATTCTCCACCTTGAATTCGAAGGTCAGCTCCGTCGGTTCGGGGGTCGCCGTCGTGAACGGCGTCTTCTTCAAATCGGACGTAACCCGGCCCTCCGGCGTAATGCCGTATACATAGGCATAGTAGTCGGTCGAAGGCTCCAGCGTGACGAATTTGATCGGTTCGCTTCCCGTGGCGATTACGGTTTCCAGATAGGCTTTAAAGGTCAGCTGCTTTTTTTCGGCCTGAGCCTTCAGATAATCGATATCGTCGTCCAGATAAGCCTCGTCGGATCCCAATTTATCGAAATCGGCCTTTTTGACGACAGAGCAATAATAGGTAGCCAGCGCATCGCTGGGAGTTACGGTAACCACGGCGTCGGCAACCCTGATATCCGAAACGGCTATATCAAAGGTGTACTTTTCCGAGGGGGGGGGAATTTCTTCGTCCGAATCTTTGCAACCGACCGCCACGAACAGAAGAGCAATGGCAGCCGATAACACACGCATGTAGGATCTAAGTGTCATAGGCTTAAATTTTAATTAGTAAACAGACAGAATCGACATAACCATTCTTCCGGCAAGGGTTTTACAGAATCGCTACGCAGGTAAAGATAGGCATTTATCCCTGCGGTTGTACCGGCAGGCTCCGGCACGAAACGTCCGCCGAATCCATCCGGCGGACGTTTTGGTTACAACTCGGCAGAGTTATCCCGTTATCGGTTACGAACCGGAACCGATTGCGAAGATATGTAGCAAATATGCAGGTGAAAAAAATTCCGAATAAAAATTAAAATCCACTCAAAAACAGGGAGTTTCACTCCGCATAGAGCAGATACGGCCGGCGCTGGCGGCGGAAACGGCTGAGATCCTCCTGCCAGCACGCGCGGATTTCCGCTTCCGAAGCCCCGGCGAGAATCATCTCGCGGACATAGCCCACGCCGATGAGTTTTTCGAACATCGGAGTGAAGAACCGCTCGCCCAAGCCCAGATTGCGATAAGCCTCGATCACATAGCGCAGCGTCAGCCCCACCTGCCGCGCCTCGTCGAGCGGCATTCGGCTCAGGTCGGCGCCGTGGCAGAGCCGTCCCTCCAGCGGCGGATGCTTGGCCCCTGCCGTCGGCCGTGGCGTAAACGAGAATCCATACCCCTTCATATCGGGATGGCCGTAGATTTCGAATGGCTTGTCTGTTCCGCGCCCAAGACTGACGACCGTCCCTTCGAAAAGACAGAGCGACGGATAGAGGTAGACGGCCCGCTGCGTCGGCAGATTGGGCGACGGCGCGACCGGAAGCCCGTAAGGTGTCGCATGGGTGTAATTGCGGCAGCAGACCACATCCAGCCTGCATTTCCGGCTCCACCCCTCGCCGACGGCCATCCGGGCGATCTCGCCCATCGTAAGCCCGTGCAGCACGGGAATCGGCAAGGCTCCGACGCCCGACTTGTACTTCATGTCGAGCACCGGCCCGTCGATCAGATGCCCGTTGGGATTGGGCCGGTCGAGCACGACGACCGTACGGCCGAATTCGGCACAGGCATCCATCATGCGGAGCATCGTTATATAATAGGTGTAGAACCGCAGTCCGACGTCCTGCATATCGACCACCAGCACGTCGAACGACTGCATCGCCTCGTCCGAGGGGCGTTTGGTATTGCCGTCGTAGAGCGACCGAATCGGGATTCCCGTCCGCTCGTCCACCGAGTTTCCGACATGCTCGCCCGCATCGGCCGTTCCCCGGAATCCGTGTTCGGGCGAAAAGATCCCCGTCACATTGAATCCGCGGCCGTGCAGCAGATCGACCAGATGGATCGTCCCGTCGGCGGAAGCCCCCGGCAAACGAGCCGGCCGACACCCGGCCCTGTCCGGCAAAGCCGCCGCTTCGCCTGCGGATACTCCCGACAGTTGTTCCGCCTCTGCCGCGTATTTCCCCTGCGCCGGTTCGCAGAAACGCGCGACGGCGGTATGGTTCGCCAGCACGGCCACGCGCAGGCCCTTCAGTTTCGGGAAATAGGCCGCAGTGTCGGTCATGCCGACCAGCACCGGAGCATGCAGAAGCGGTGCGCCGCAGGCCGATTCGGGCTGCGCCCCCTGTGCCGCAGCGCGCGGCGCGACGGCCAAGGCCGCAAGCGTCAGGAAAACGAGTAGTCTCTTCATCTTACAAAGATAACAATCTTATCGTACGGCGAAACCCCGGATCAGGCTTCTGCGCCGTACTCCATCAGGTAAGCCTTGATGAATTCGTCCAGCCCCCCGTCCATGACGGCTTCGACGGCCGAGGTCTGCACGCCCGTCCGGTGATCCTTGACGCGGCGGTCGTCGAAGACGTAGGAACGGATCTGCGAACCCCATTCGATCTTCTTTTTCGACGCCTCCAAAGCCTGCTGCGTGGCCATGCGTTTGTCCAGCTCGCGCTGGTAGAGCTTCGATTTGAGGATGCGCATGGCGTTCTCGCGGTTCATCAGCTGCGAGCGGGTCTCCATGTTCTCGATCAGGAACTCCACCGCTTCGCCCGTATCGGCATCCTTGCCGTGATAACGCAGGCGCACGGCGGTTTCGACCTTATTGACGTTCTGACCGCCCGCACCGCTGGCGCGGAACGTATCCCACTCTATGTCCGAGGGATTCACCGTCACCTCGATCGTATCGTCCACGGCGGGCGACACGAAAACCGACGCGAAAGTCGTCTGCCGCTTGTTGTTGGCGTTGAAGGGCGAAAGGCGCACCATGCGGTGCACGCCGTTCTCGCTCTTGAGGTAGCCGTACGCATACTCGCCTTCGAACTCCAGCGTGCAGGACTTCACCCCCACCTCGTCGCCGGCCTGATAGTCGAGCACCTTGACCTTGTAGCCGTGCGCCTCGCCCCAGCGGGTATACATGCGCAGCAGCATCGACGCCCAGTCGAGCGCTTCGGTGCCGCCGGCCCCGGCGTTGATGTCGAGAATCGCCCCCAGCTTGTCCTCGTCGCGGCGCAGCATGTTGCGCATTTCGAGTTTCTCGATGCGCTCCAGCGTCTGCGCATAATGGGCGTCCATCTCCTGCTCGCTCACCACGCCCTCCTTCACGAATTCGGGCATCAGCGCAAGATCCTCGACGTCCTTCGCAACGGCGTCGTAATCGTCCACCCACGCCTTGATGGCCGCCACGCGGCGCAACTGTTCGCGCGCCTGATCCGGGTTGTCCCAGAAATCCGGCACTTGGGTCTTCTCCTCTTCGTTGAGCAGGTCGATGCGCTTCTGTTCGATGTTCAGACAGCGCTCCAGCGCTCCGCTGCGCTGTTCCAAATCCTTTATCTGATCTGCAAGTATCATAGGCAATCAATTAGCAAAAAAATGCGGCCGCTCAGGGCTTCACGCCCAGTTTGCGTTCCACGAATTCCAGCACGAAACCGGTCGTGCCGTCGATTCCCAGCACCGACGAATCGATGCAGAGATCATAGGTCTCGGCCATTCCCCACGTGCCGCTGCTGTAATAATTGTAGTAGGCCGCGCGCCGGGCGTCGGTGCGGTCCATCAGGCTCTCCGCCTCTCCGGGCGCGATGCCGTGCAGGCGGCAGAGCCGCTCGATACGTTCGGCACGGCCCGCCGCGATGAAAATATTCACGGTGCGCGGATGATCGCGCAGGATATAGTCGGCGCAGCGGCCCACGAAAACGCACGATTCGCGCGAAGCGAGGTCGCGGATCACGTCGCTTTGGATTTTGAACAGCGCATCGCTGCTCAGCACGTTGCTCCCCGAATATTCGCTTCCGACGAACGGTGAACGCAGATAGCCGATGAAGGTCGCGAACAGGTTGCGCGACTCTTTTTCGTCGGCTTTCTCGAAAATTTCGGGGCAGATGCCGCTCTGCTCGGCGGCCAGATTGATCAGCTGCTTGTCGTAAACGCCGATTCCGAGTCTCGCCGCCACGGCCTCGCCGACGGCCTTGCCGCCGCTTCCGAGCTGCCGCCCGATATTGATGACGAATTTATCTTTCATAGTCGCGGATTATTCGGGGTTGTTCGTTGCCGGGGCCGCATCCATCTTGGCCCGGAATTTACGCAGCTGGTAGGCCAGCATGCAGAAGGCCACAACCGACGCCAGCAGGTCTGAGAGCGGCATCGAGCACCACACGCCCCAGCTGCCGTCCCAACGGGTATAGACGTCGAAGATGTGCGGCAGGAAGATCAGTCCCGGCATCAGGAAAAGCAGCTGGCGCGAAAGCGACAGGAAAATCGCCTTGCCGGCCATGCCGATGCTCATGAAGAAGTTGGTGGCCACCATCTGGAACCCGATGATCGGGAAGCAGATGAAGACGATGCGCATGCCCTCAACGGACAGCCGGATCAGTTCGGGATCGTTCGTGAAGGCAGACACCGCCAGCCGCGGGACCAGCTCGCCCATCAGGAATCCGGCCATCGTGACGCACGTGGCGCCGATGATCGTCAGCTTCAGCACGCGCAGCACGCGCTCGTACTGCCGGGCGCCGAAATTATACCCCGCGATGGGCTGCATGCCCTGATTGATGCCCATGACGATCATCACGAAGAAGAACGCCAGCCGGTTCACGATGCCGTAGGCGCCGATCATCAGGTCGCCGCCGTATTGTTTCAGCCCCTTGTTGATCAGGATCACGATGAAGCAGGCCGCGAGGTTCATCAGGAAGGGCGACATGCCGATGGCCAGAATGTCGCGCACGATCTTGCGGCGCAGGCGGTAGATACCGGGCCTGAAATGGAGCAGTTCGCTCTTATCCGAAAGGATATGGAACTGCCAGACGAGCGCGATGACCTGTGCCAGTATCGTGGCGACGGCCGCGCCGCGGATGCCCCACCCGAAACCGTAAATGAACAGCGGGTCGAGCGCAGCGTTGATCACCACCGTATAGATCGTAGCGTACATCGACTTGCGCGGGTGGCCCGAAGCTCTCAGCACGGAGTTCAGTCCCAAATACATATGCGTGATGACGTTTCCCAAGAGGATAATCGTCATGTAGTCGCGCGCATAGCCTATCGTCGCGTCGCTGGCTCCGAAGAAATAGAGGATCGGGTCGAGAAACAACAGCGTCACCAGTCCGAACGAAAGACCGATAATCAGGTTCAGCACCACCACGTTGCCCAGAATGTTCTGGGCCGTTTCATAGTCGCGCTGGCCCAGACGCATCGACACCAGCGTCGCGGCGCCCACGCCCACCAGCGAACCGAACGCCGCGGCGAGGTTCATCAGCGGGAAGGTCAGCGCCAGCCCCGAAATGGCCAGCGGCCCCACGCCGTGGCCGATGAAGATGCTGTCGACCATGTTGTAGAGCGAAGCGGCCGTCATGGCGATGACCGCCGGCACGGCATATTGTACGAGCAGTTTGCGGATACGCTCCGTTCCGAGTTCCGCAGCCGCTCCCTTTATTGTTGCAGACATAATTTCCTGTTCATATTCCTGTAGAGTGCCGATTTCCCGGAATCGTCCCGGACATGCGGCCCGGCACCGGCCGGCACGGCGGACATCCTGCATACCGCCCGGACACAACCTGACAACTCCCCGGCCACCACCGTCCCCGGACACTGCCGGGGCGGCAAAAACCGTGCACCGCACTCCGGCGTCCGTTCCGGCAGGCGGCGCCCGAAAATCGGGAGACAGCTATTCCAGCTCCCAGTCGCTGCCGTCCTTGCGGTCCTTGACGCGGATTCCGGCGGCGGCCAGCCCGTCGCGGATACGGTCGGAAGCGGCCCAATCCTTCGCGGCGCGAGCCTTCAGACGTTCATCGAGCAGCATCTCGACCAGCGGCGTCACGTAGTCGCGGCCCGAAGCCGAGCCGGCGGCCTTCTCGTCGCGCAGGCCGAGGATGTCGAACGCATAGCGGCGAACGGTCGTCTTCAGCGTTTCGAGGTCAGCGGCCGTGATGGTCTGCCGGCCCTCCGCAAGCTGGTTGATGACGCGCACCCAGTCGAACAGCGCCGAAATGACCATCGGCGAATTCAGGTCGTCGTCCATCGCCGCACGGCACCGCTCCTCCAGTTCGGCCGGATTGACCGTCGAGACGTCGGCGGGCTTAATCCTGCCGAGCGCCTCGACGCCCTTCATCAGGCGGTCGAGTCCCTTCTCGGCGGCCTGCAGCGCCTCGTTCGAGAAGTCGAGCGTCGAGCGGTACTGCGCCTGCAGCACGAAGAAACGGATCGTCATCGGCGAATAGGCCTGCGCCAGCAGTTTGTGGCTGCCGGTGAAAAGCTCTTCGAGGGTGATGAAGTTGCCCAGCGACTTGCCCATCTTCTGGCCGTTGATCGTAATCATGTTGTTGTGCACCCAGTAGCGGGCCGAATCGTGGCCCAGCGCCGCCGTGGACTGCGCGATCTCGCATTCGTGGTGCGGGAACATCAGGTCCATGCCGCCGCCGTGGATGTCGAAACGCTCGCCCAGATAGCGGGTGCTCATGGCCGAGCACTCCATATGCCAGCCGGGGAATCCCTCGCTCCACGGCGAAGGCCAGCGCATGATATGTTCGGGCGACGCCTTCTTCCACAACGCGAAGTCGTACGAATGGCGCTTGTCGCTCTGACCGTCCAGCTCGCGGGTGTTGGCGACGATATCGTCGAGATTGCGGCCCGAAAGCCGACCGTAATTGTATTTCCGGTTGTACTTTTCCACGTCGAAGTAGACCGAGCCGTTCGACTCGTAGGCGAACCCGTCGGCCAGAATCTTCTTCACGAACTCGATCTGCTCGATGATATGTCCCGACGCATAGGGTTCGATCGAGGGCGTCTCGACGTTCAGGGCCTCCATCGCACGGTGGTAACGCTCCGTGTAGTAGTGGGCCACCTCCATCGGCTCCAGCTGTTCGAGCCGGGCCTTCTTGGCGATCTTGTCCTCTCCCTCGTCGGCGTCGTGCTCCAGATGTCCCACGTCCGTGATGTTGCGCACGTAACGCACCTTGTAGCCGCAGGCCTTGAGGTAGCGGAACAGCAGGTCGAACGTCACGGCCGGACGGGCGTGGCCCAGATGCGGGTCGCCGTAGACCGTGGGGCCGCAGACATACATGCCCACGCGGCCGGGAGTCAAAGGCTCGAACTCCTCCTTGCGGCGGGTGAGCGTATTGTAAAGTACGAGTTTCGATTCCATAATTATCCGAAAAATTTACCGCAAAAATAAGAAATTTAATCGACATGCGCCAGAATCGCGGAATTAATCGTACCTTTGCGGCGACAATAATAGCACGCGCCGGTCTGACGCCACCCGTTTTTCCCTACCGTATATTATGCGACAATACGAATTATCCGGCTCCCAGAACCGGAATAAAACCGATATGCAATGACATTCAAGGAACTGAACCTCATAGAACCCATCATGCACGCCGTAGCCGAGAAGGGCTACGTCACCCCCACACCCATTCAGGAGCAGGCCATTCCGCCCGCACTCGAAGGACGCGACCTGATGGGCTGCGCCCAGACAGGAACGGGCAAGACGGCGGCCTTCACGCTGCCGATCCTGCAGCTGCTCTCGGCCCGGCCCCGCACCAAAGGACGCCGCCCCATCAAGGCGCTGGTGCTCACGCCCACGCGCGAACTGGCGATCCAGATCGACGAGTGCTGCCGCGACTATGCCCGCTACACCGACCTGCGCCACTGCGTGATCTTCGGCGGCGTCAACCAGCGTCCGCAGGTGGACGCCCTGCAGCGCGGCGTCGACCTGCTGGTCGCCACGCCGGGCCGCCTGCTCGACCTGATCGGACAGGGATACGTCTCGCTCTCCGACATCCGCTTCTTCGTGCTCGACGAAGCCGACCGGATGCTCGACATGGGTTTCATCCACGACATCAAACGGATACTTCCGCTGCTGCCCAAAGAGCGGCAGACGCTCTTCTTTTCGGCGACGATGCCCTCGGACATCGTCACGCTGGCCAATTCGATGCTCCACGACCCGGTGCACGTCACCGTCACTCCTCCGGCATCGGTCGTCGAGACGATCAGCCAAAGCGTCATGTTCGCCGAGAAGGCCGAGAAAAAAGACCTGCTCATCAGCCTGCTGCGCGAACGCTCCGAAGGCTCGGTGCTGGTTTTCTCGCGCACCAAGCACGGCGCGGACCGCATCGCCCGCATCCTCACCAAAGCGGGCATCGAGGGGCGCGCCATCCACGGCGACAAGTCGCAGGGGGCCCGCGAACGGGCCATGAACGATTTCCGGGCGGGCCGCTGCCGCGTACTGATCGCCACCGACATCGCCGCGCGCGGCATCGACATCAGCGAACTGCCGCTGGTCATCAATTACGACCTGCCGGAAGTGGCCGAAACCTACGTCCACCGCATCGGCCGCACGGGACGCGCCGGACACGACGGCACGGCGATAGCCTTTTGCTCGGAAGACGAACGCCCGCTGCTGAAAGACATCCAGAAACTGACCGGACTTGTCCTCGATCCCGATTCCGGACGCCTCACGCCGGGCATGCAGACCGACACGAAATCCCCGCGGAAACAGGAATCCTCCCAACGGAGTGCACCGAAGCAGGCCGCGCAGGGCGGTGACGGCCGGACGCCGGCCGGACAAAGCGGAGATGCAAAAGGGCCGCGCCGACGCAGGCGAAACGCCCCGAAACGGGAAGGACAAGCCCAGAGCGCACACGCGCCGCAACCGCAAAACGGCGGAGGACAAGCGTCCGAAAACCGCGAACCGGGCCGCCGCAGGCCGCACCGCCGCAGACGCAGCGACCGGAAATCCGAAGGGCAGCGCTCCTGAAAAGCAAAGTGTCCCTGAAAAGGAGAAGCGTCCCTGAAAAGGAAACGCCGAAAACAGAAACCGGGCCGGACAACCGGCCCTTTTGTCATCCGGAGGAGTGCGCCGAAAGCAGCCCTCCGCGGATCAGAAATCCAATAACTTATACCGGGTCCGGACTTCGGACATCGCCATCGGCTCCTCGTAATGCCACCACTCGCGGCGGTAGGGCACCAGCCCCGCTTCGCGCATCACGCTTCCGAGCAACTGGCGGTTGCGGCAGGCTTCGGCCGAAATGCGTCCCTCGGCCGCCAGCGCGGGTTCGTCGCCCGTGTGGGCCTCGTCACCGAAGAAATCGACCGGAGTTCCCATATCGACCGGAGCGCCGGTCTCGTCGAGCAGCGTCACATCGACCGCAACGCCGTAGTTATGACGTCCGCCGCGCGTTCCGTCGGCTACGTAAACCTGATTCGGCGTACCTTTGACCAATTCGTACATCTGCCGCTGCACGCTGACCGGACGCGCGGCGTCGCACACCAAGAGCCGCCATCCGGGACGGCGCTCCCGCAGCAGCCGCTGCGCCGCAGCCACCTTGCGCGCGAAATGCGGAAGCAGGTAGGCGGTTTCCAGATCGCCGTAGACGTCGCGGCGCATGAAATTATCCGGGGCCGAGTACATCAGCTTCACCCGCAGCGTCGAATCCACGGCCAGCACATCCACCAGCCCCGCCCGGCGCATCTTGGCGTCGAAGCCCTCTTGGGCCTGCACGCCCCAGCAAATCATAACCGCTGCAAACACCATCCAAACTCTTCTCATAACAACATCTCCATTTTCCAGCTCAAAGATAATCAATTATCTGCAAATCAAAAGACACCGCCGGGCGCACGGCAGGCCGGACCGTCCGGATCAAAGCCCGGCTCCGGGAACCGCCGCAAACGCCGCGTGCACGCCGTTCCCAAACAAATGAACGGCAGCCCCGAAGATAGCGCCGTCCATCCGACACACGCATATCGACTATTCCGTCAGAACCGAAAATTCCGCGATGCCGGGACGGTCGCCCGCAGCGAGCGACAGCGCCTCGAACCGGACGGTACGCCCGCGCAGCGGCTCGAATTCCACGACCTGCTCCACCGGATTGTTGACGATATTCGAGAATTCGCCCTCCGCCGCCGTACGGCCGTCGACCGACACGCGATAGCGGGTCACCACGCCGCTCGCCCAGCGACTTTGGTCGGGCGTGTAGGCAAATCCCCTGAAAGTCCGCTCCTCCCCCGTATCGGCGGAGAACCCCGCAACGCCCGCGGGCAGATAGACGACAGTCGAGACATCGCCGTCGAAAAGCCCGACGGCCTCTTCGTCCGGAAGCTCCTTCACGCGAAACGCCCCGCAGGGAATATCGAAACCGCGCGAAGCCACGGCGCTCGTACGACGGTCCTCCGGGTCCCGGACAAGCGCCTTGACAACGCCCCGGCCCGTCATCGGAAAAGGTTTCGCGTACAGCTCCGAAGAAGGTCCCGGCTCCGTCCCGTCCAGCGTATAGCGGATTTCCGCCTGCGTATCGCCCGCAGCGAGCGTCACCTCGCCCGCACCGTTGCGCACGATGCGCGGCTCTTCGAGCAGCACGGGCGCATCGTAGGCTTCCACATTGGAGATGCAGAGCGGACCGCGGGCCTGCCCGAAACGGACGCGGAGCGCCGGAGTCGTGACCCCTGCGAAACGAATGATCCGCTTGTATCCGATCGTCGTCATTTCCTCCGCGGTTTCGACGGGCCGCCACGTATCGCCGTCGAGCCATTCGACGGCAAAGCGTCCGACGCGCTGTCCGAGCGGAATATATTCCTGAAGCAAAATGCGGTTCACACGGCGCGGCTGCTCAAACCGCAGCGAGAGCGTCGCCGCCGTCACGCCGTCGTCGGTAGCCCAGTAAGTATCGGCCCTGCCGTCGACGGCCTTCGCCGCGGAGAACCGGCGCGCCCCGCCCCGCACGTTGTCGGCCGTCGCTTGGGCTTCGGCGAAAAGGTCGTGCGCGAACTCCGCATCGAGCGCACGGCGCCACTCCATGATACGCGCGGAATCCGCAGAGGCGATGCGGCCGGAGCGATCGACCGGAAAATTGAGCAGCAGATTGGCGTTGCGCCCCACGCTTTCATAATAGATGTCGATCAGCCGCGAGAGACTTTTGAGCTGGTGGTCTTCCCGCGGATGATAGAACCAGCCCGGACGTATCGAGACGTCGCACTCGCCCGGCAGCCACGTATCGCCGTCGGACTCGCCGCAGGTGAAATCATTGAGCCGTTCGTCGCCGCTGCCCTTTACCATGCTCCAATTCGTCTGTCCGGCCCGGCCCTCTTCGTTGCCGATCCAGCGGATGTCGGCGCACGTGCCGCCGAAAATCACCGCTCCGGGCTGCAGTTCGTTGATCGTCCGGCGCGCCCGCTCGTAGCCGTAATAGGTCTTGGCGTCGATGCTGCGCTTCTCGTCCGCACCGCCGTACCAGCCGTCGCCGCCGTTCGCACCGTCGAACCAGTATTCGAAAAGCGGCCCGTAACCGGTGAGCAGTTCGCGCATCTGGTTGTGGAAATAAGCGACATACTCCTCCCGCCCGTATTCCGGATGGTTGCGGTCCCAAGGCGAAAGATAGATGCCGAACTTGAGTCCGTGCCTGCGGCAGGCATCGGACAGCTCCCGCACCAAATCCCCCTTGCCGCTGCGCCACGGGGAGTTCTTCACGCTGTACTCGGTATAGGCCGAAGGCCAGAGACAGAACCCGTCGTGGTGCTTGGCCGTGAGCATCACGCCTTTCATCCCGGCGGCCCGGAACGTCCGCACCCACTGGTCGCAATCCAGATCCGCAGGGTCGAACGTCGAAGCCGGAGTATCGCCGTACCCCCATTCCATGTCGTTGAACGTATTGAGCCCGTAATGGACGAAGGCGTAGGTTTCCAGCTGCTGCCAAGCGAGCTGACGGGCATTCGGCACCGGAAAAAGCGGCGCGGGAGCTTCGACGCGGCCGCATGCGGCCGCGAAGAGCAGAAAAACGGAGAGCGTTCTTTTCATGGACGGACAATTATTCGTTAAAATTAAACAAAATCGGAAACATAACGAAAAATCAGGCGGCAAAAACAATCGACCGCATTCGCCGCACGGCGGCCCTGCCGCGACCGGGGAATGACGACCGGCGTCCGCCCGCGCAGCGCCTGCCGCCTCCGGCAGAGAGCCTGAAACAGAAGCCCCCGCGGCCCGGCCGCCGAAAAGCCCTAAAAATAAAAACTTTCCGCCTCGGCGGGTAATATTGATTGGATTTCGCCGTTAAATGATTACTTTTGCACGAAACAAAGCGAACATACCGAAAACAATATGACATTCTTCAAACGCTGGAACAACATCGTCGGCTGGGCGGTCTTCGCCATCGCCGCCGCGGTCTACCTGATGACGATGGAACCCGTTTCGAGCCTCTGGGACTGCTCGGAATTCATTGCAACTTCCTACAAACTCGAAGTCGGGCACCCTCCCGGTGCACCGCTGTTCATGATGCTGGCCCGGCTGGCGACCCTGTTCGCCTTTGGCAATCCCGACTACGTGGGAGTGGCCGTAAACGCCATGAACTCCATCGCCAGCGCATTCTGCATCCTGTTCCTGTTCTGGACCATCACCCATCTGGCACGGCGTCTGGTGACTCGCGGCGGCGGTGAGCTGACGCAGGCCAACACGCTGGCCGTCCTCGGCGCAGGCATCGTCGGCGCGCTGGCCTACACCTTCACCGACACGTTCTGGTTCTCGGCCATCGAGGGCGAGGTATACGCCCTCTCGTCGATGTTCACGGCGCTCGTGGTGTGGCTGATGCTCAAATGGGAAGAGGAGGCCGACGAACCCCATTCGTCGCGCTGGATCGTGCTGATCGCCTACATGATGGGCCTTTCGATCGGCGTGCACATCCTCAACCTGCTGACCATTCCGGCGCTGGTATTCATCTACTATTTCCGTAAGACGGAGAAGGTGACCTTCAAAGGCATGGTCTACGCCACGCTGATCGCGGGCGCCATCCTGCTCTTCATCAACAACATCATCATCCCCTACACGGTCTATGTCGGGGCGATGGTCGATCTCTTTTTCGTCAATACGCTCGGCCTGCCCGTCAATTCGGGCATCGTGCTCTTCGCGCTGGCGCTGATTCTGGGCTGCGGCTGGGCCGCATGGTACACCCACCGCAAAGGCAAGGTCGTCTGGAACATCATCCTGCTCTCGACGACGATGGTGCTCGTCGGCTTCTCGTCGTACGCGTCGGTGACGATCCGCGCCGCGGCCAATCCGCCGATGAACAGCAACAACCCCAACAACCCGCACGCACTGCTGTCGATGCTCAACCGCGACCAGTACGGCGACCGTCCGCTGCTGCTGGGCGCCTATTACTCCGCGCCGCCCGAAGGCTACAAGGAAAAATCGTTCTACTACCTCGACGAGGACGGCAAATACAAATCCGCTTCGGTCATCACGGGTTACACCCACTCCCCCGAATTCGTACACTTCTTCCCCCGCATGTGGGACGCCCGCAAAGGCGAGAAGGAGTACAAGCAGTGGGGCGCCTACCGCACCCGGACCGACGTCATGCGCGACGACAAGGGTGAAATCCTCCGCGACGAACAGGGCCGTCCCATACGGGGCGAGGTAGTCGATTTCGGCCGTAAGAAACTCTACAACGACGGTTACGAGGACCGCACGATCGTCGAGCCGACGTTCGCCGAGAACCTCAACTTCTTCTTCAACTACCAGCTGTCGTACATGTATTGGCGTTACTTCCTGTGGAATTTCGTGGGACGCCAGAGCGACATACAGCCCACACGCACGCAGATCACCGACGGCAACTGGCTGTCGGGCATCAAATGGATCGACGAGAAATTCCTCGGCCCGCAGGACGACCTGCCCCGCGAAATCGCCGAAAACAAGGGCCGCAACACCTATTACTTCCTGCCCTTCCTGCTGGGACTGATCGGACTGATCTACCAGCTGAACCGCGACGAACGCAACTTCTCGATCGTCCTTTGGCTCTTCATCATGACGGGCATCGCGCTGGTGTTCTATTTCAACACCTCGCCGGGCGAACCGCGCGAACGCGACTACGTCTACGCGGGTTCGTTCTATGCGTTCTCGATCTGGATCGGCTTCGGCGTGCTGGCGATCCGCGACCTCGTCGCATGGCTCACCAAGCGTAAAAACGTCACCGCGGCAGTTGCCGCGACGGCGGTCTGCATGGTCGTCCCGACGATCCTCGCGGCGCAGAACTGGGACGACCACGACCGTTCGCACCGCTACATGGCGCGCGACATCGGCTGGAACTACCTGATGTCCACGCTGCCCAACTCGATCATCCTCAATTACGGCGACAACGACACCTTCCCGCTGTGGAACAATCAGGAGGTTTACGGCGTACGTCCCGACGTGCGCATCATGAACACCTCCTATCTGGGCGGCGAATGGTACATCGACGAGATGAAGACCAAGGCCAACGACGCGCCGGGCGTGCCCTTCTCGCTGCCGAAGAGCAAATACACCTTCGTAAACGACTGGGTGCCGGTCTACGACCGCGTCAACCGCAGCGTCGATATCAAGGAGGTGATGGACTTCATCCGCACCGACCATCCGGACTCCAAAATCAAGATGGCCGACGGTTCGATGGTGGACTACATCCCGACCAAGCGCATCGCACTGCCGGTGAACAAGGAGAACGCCATCGCATCGGGCATCGTCGCCGAAAAGGACCGCGACAAGATGGTGGACACGGTTTACATCAACCTGCGCAAGAATTCGATCGACAAGAACCAGCTGATGATTCTCGACATGCTGGCCAACTTCGACTGGAAACGGCCTATCTACATGACGCAGGTCTACATCCTGCAGGATTTCGGACTGATGGATTACCTCCAGTTCGACGGCTACGCCTACCGTTTCGTGCCGATCCTCACCCCGGTGCAGAATCCGTGGGAGATCGGGCGCGTGGACGCCGATTATGCGGCGCCGCTGCTGCGCGACACCTTCAGATACGGCAACCTCTCCGATCCGAGGGTATACGCCGACTACTTCATTCAGTATAACCTGAGCGCATCGCATGCACGCGACTCCTTCGCACGGGTCGCCAAGGAGCTGCTGCGGCAGGATCGGGCGCAGGAGGCGGTCGAGCTGCTCGACCTCGGACTCGAAAGGATGCCTACGTGGCAGATCCGTTTCACCGACACCAATACCTACCCCTTCCTCGAAGCCTATTACGCCGCATCGGCGATGGGCGTCGAAGAGGCCGCCGCCAAGGGCGACGCCCTGCTGCGCGAGTATGCCCAAACGCTGATCGAATACATCGAGTACTACCTACGCTTCGAGGGAACGCAGGGCGACATGGTATCGCCGATCCTCGACGAGAAACTCGACCAGCTGGGCGACATCTACTATCTGGCGACCTACGCCGGACGCAAGGAAGTCGTCGCGGAGCTGAACACCTACTACCGTTCGTTCGGAGTCTCGGAAGACAACCTCGTGGACGTCGGCGACAAGCCCCGTCAGGCCGACACGACGCTGATTCCCAAAGGCATGAACGAATAAAGACCCGCAATAGCGGAAACGCACACGCCCGGCAATGCAGTTGCCGGGCGTGTGCGTTTTTTCCGCAGGCCGTCCGAAAGCGGACAGACAGCGCGCCGAAGCTTCCGCCTCAGAATCCGAGTGCGACGTTCACCCCCTCAGGCGCATTCTCGAACCGCAGCAGGCAGGTGTGCGACTCCTCGTCCCACTCGAAACCGGGATCGGCCACGGGCGTTCCGTCGCTTCGGGTCACGTCCGTCGCAACCGGCTTCCGGGGCAGCAGCACCCGCATGACGTTGGTCGTCTGAGCCGGCCCCTTGACCATGAACGAGTAGCCGTTCCGCCCCACCCGCTCGGTCTCGACGCAGGCGGCGCACGCCAATACCTGCGGCCGGCCGGGATCGGCGACCTTGTCCAGATTGTAAAGCAGCGCCTGCGTACCGGGCAGCACCGCACGGCGCGTCAGTACCGGAAGCGCCGGATCGAACAGGTCGATGAATTTCCCTTCCAGCACGAAAGGCTCCGTATCCGCATTTTCATCGACGACAGCCACGATCTCGTAAGGTCCCCGTTCGAGGTAGAAATGGTTTTTGAATTCGAGCGTCCCGGCCTGCTTCCCTTTGCCGTAAAGCCCGCGCACGGCAGCAAGATACTCCGCATCGCCGCCTGCCGTGAGGACGAAATCCTTCGGATCGCGGCGGATCACCGTCGGAGTCCACTCCGAAGGCCGGCGCGAGATCATGGAAAACCCCGGCGACGAGGGCAATCTCGTGCAGGAAGCCGAGATTCTCAAAGCATTCTCGATCGTCGCGGGCGTCCGCTGCGAAGGCCGCAGGCTGACGCTCATGCCCCGCCTGCCGTGGTTGTGGGACACGATGGAGTGCGTGGACTGGCCTGTCACCGACGCCGACGGGCGGACGCACCGCATCCGCTTCACCGTCCGCCACGAACGCTGGCTGCGCCGCTGCACGGTCGAACTGGAAGGCATCGGCAGGTTCGAAGGCACGGACATCCGCTTCGGCCCCTTCCCCCGTCTGCTGAACAACCCGAAGGGTTACGAAACCGAACTGATCGGAAACGCCTCGTGGATCTGGGTCCGCGGCATCAAAGGCGACAAACGCACGATCACCGTCGAACTCTAACCGCAACAGGCCATGAAAAACCTTTTCATCGCGGCATGCTGCTGTCTGGCGTCCGCCGGATTCGCGGCCGAGCCGTTCGAAATCCGCGGCGTGCTGCCGTGGCACAACTTCCTCTGCGGCCCGACAGCTTGGAACAAAGCCGATTACGAGGTTTACCTCGACAACTGCAAAGCCGAAGGCATCAACTTCATCGGTTTTCACAACTACACGGGCGGCGGCGAACGCTACGCCACCTACGTCGAACCGATGGTGCGCATCTCCGACCGGGGCATCGTGCCGCAGGCCATGCTCGACAATTCGCTCGGCTGCCGCTGGGGCGCACTGCCGCTCCGGCTCAAGGAGTTTGCGTTCGGCTCGCAGCGGGCGCTCGACGTACCGCGCGGCGCCGAAGCCTTCGGCAGCGACTGCTCCCTGATTTCGAAAACACCCGACGAACACTACCGCAACACGCAGCGGCTGATGCGCGACGTACTGCGCATGGCCCACGACCGGGATATCGAAATGGCCATGGGCTTCGAATTCGGCGTCGTGCCGCCCGAATATTTCTCGCTCTACGCCGCAGGCAGCTGTTTCTTCTGGCTCGGCGCAGGCAACATGGTCCCCAATCCGTGCCATCCGACCTCGGTCGAACTGCACCGGGCGGCGCTCGACGACCTGCTGGAAAACTATCCCGACATCGACTATGTGTGGCTCTGGCTCAACGAACATTCGTTTCTGGGCGTGGTCGTCGAACAGGCGCTGGGCGACCCCGCCTTCGCGGAGGTGTTCCGCCGGGAATCGGGCCATTTCGAAGAAGCACAGAGCGACAGCGAACGTTTCGTGGGCGTGTGGTCGCTCGAATACATCCGCCGCACGCTCGATCATCTCCGGCAGAAAGGCTCCCGCGCCAAGCTGATCATCGGCGGCTGGGGCGGCGGTGGCCAACTGCCGGGCATCCTGCGCGGACTGGACCGGGCGCTGCCCGAAGAGGTTGTCTTCAGCTGTCTGAACCCCGATCTGGGACGCACCCGACAGCCCGGATTCCTCGCCGACATCGCCCGCCACCGCAAAGTCTGGGCCGTGCCGTGGCTCGAAGGCGACAACCAGATGTGGCACCAGCAGCCGCGCGTGGGCAAGATGCGAGACCACGTACAGCTGGCCCGCGAACAGGGGCTTCAGGGCGTGGCGGCCATTCATTGGCGCACGGCGGAGACCCGCTATAACTTCCGCACGTTCGCCCGCTACGCCCGCACGTCGGACGACACGACCGTCGAAACGCTCTACAAGGAGTATTTCGAAGAGGATTTCGGCGCGCAGGCCGCCGCCGCACTCGCGCCCCTGATGGCCGCCGTCGATACGGCCAACGCATGGGAGGGACCGCAGTCCCCGGAGTACTTCGCATTCCGCCCCGACTGGGGAGTGCTCGACGAAGCGAACGCCGCTTCGCGGCAGGGGATCATCGACGCCATCGACGCCGTGCAGGACAAAGAGCAGACGCCGCAGCAGCGCCGCAACCTGAAAAGTTTCCGGGCCATGCTCTCGTTCGAGTTGCTGCTGGACAAGGTCGTACGGGCGATGGCTCCGGGCTGGGAGCTGCGCGACAAAACCCTTGCGGAGAACCGTCCCGCATCGCGCGAAGCCTGCGCCGCGGCGCTCCGCGAGTTGGAATCCGCCCCCGTCGAAGAGCTGATCCGCACCTATGTTTCGCGCACCGGGTCACGCGGCGAAATGGGCATCCTGACCTCGATCAACCAGCGGCTATGGAACAATTACCTGCTGCTGAAAAACTACCTGCAAGAAAACACGCATTAAAATAACCAACCGATCAACAATTATCCGCCATGACTAAAAAACTGCTACCGCTACTGTTGCTGCTGGGCGGCCTGTACGGCGCGGAAAATTCCGCGCAGTCGCAGACCCGGTTCGACCGGCCGTTTGCGCCCCAAGAGGGTTTCGTTGCGACTCCCGAACGTCCCTGCCGGGACGAAATCTGCCTGAACGGCCGCTGGAAGTCCACGCCCCCGAACCGATCGTCGAACGCAACATCGCCGAGATCAACGAATGGGTGCGCATCACCCGTGAATGCGACCATACGCGCAACTGGATTTCGGGCGACGGCGAGACCCAGACCGACACCGACCTGCCGACCGTCATCGGTCATTACTGCAACATGCCGCTGATGCTCGAATGGAAGAGCAAGAGCAAACCGTGGGGCGTCGGCGAGATGGGCATGTGCTACGCCGGAACCCCGGCCCACGTCTCGGTAGTCAACGGCGACCGCGCCTTCGAATCGCAGGAAGGCCGCATGGAGGGACTCGCGGGCGAAGCGTTCGAAACGATCTCCATGCAGCGCGGTCTGGATGCCTGCTACGCCTCGATTTCCAACCTCGCGTGGTACGGCGTGCAGCCGCTCGAAATCGGACTCGACGACATCACCCGTCCCGTGGAAGCGGAGGACGGCATCTGGTTCGGCCCCTACCGGGAAGGAGTTCCGGGCGTCCAGCCCGAACGGCTCGGCCCCTACACCACCACATTCAACCCCGGTTACGATCCCCGGCTTCCGCTGTACCGCCCGTGGGCGTTGTTCGAGGGCGTGAAAGCCGCATTCAGCGACACCTATGCCGCCCTGCCCAACAAATGGGCCGTACGCAAACACACCGGGATCAGCGAACCGGTTCCGGCCGCCCGCGACGTCGTGTGGATCTCCGCCGATCCGGAATCGAAGGCCGAAAGGCAGTTCGAAGAGCTGTCCGTGGCATTCCGACCGCTCGACACGCGACGCAACCAGCTCATCCTGCTCGACGGCATCCGCCCGGCGGAAGATCCGGCCCTCGTCGAACGGCTCCGCGCCGCACTCGGCGCCGGAAGCACCCTGCTGGTATGGAACATCTCGCCCGCGGCGCTTCCGCTGGTCGAAAAGCTCGGCGGCCACGCCGTGACGCTCACTCCGCGCAATGCCGCCAGCTACATCATACGCGGCAGACACTCGCTGCTCAACGGTCAGGACCTTTCGACGCTCTATTTCAACGAACGGACCAAAGAGCCGGTTTCCAGCTTCGTGATGACCTCCGGCGACGCCTACGCCACCCTGCTCGACCCCTGCAACACGGATTGGAGCAAATGGAACTATCAGGAAGAGAACATCAAAACCGGGCAGGTGCTCCGCAGCGAGCGGGAGAGCAAGCCGCTCGGCAGCGTACTGCTCCGCAGCGAGGCCGGCCGGGGCGAGCTGCTGCTCTCGGCGATCGACCCCTTCGTGCTGGGCAACAAGGGCAGTGCGCTGATCCATGAAATGCTGCACAATCTGGGCGCACGGTTCAACGGCCGCCCGCGCCATATCCCGGCGGCGCTCGACCGGAACGGCACGGTCGTACACGCCCTGCTGAGCGGCACCTATGCCGGCGGAAGCATGGACGAGGTCATGGCCCGCGACTACCTCGCCGGAAGATATTGGGGCGCCATGGACAGCAACGAAGAGGGATTCTGGAACTTCGAAACGATGAACCTCAAGGGCGAGCAGAAAGACTGCGCCGTTTACCTGAGTTTCTGGCTGTTCAGCCCCCGGTCGCTGGTCAACCTGCTGCTGGAACCCAACATGCCCCGTCTCGATCTGGAATTCGCGGCGGACGACAAACTGGCCGTATACGTCAACGGCAACCTTCTCGACAACGCGGTCAAACGGCAGGACAACCCCGCCCTGCCGCAGCGCATCGAAGGCATTCCGCTCGAAAAGGGCTGGAACCATGTTCTGCTCAAGGTAGGCCAGTTATGGGGAGGCTGGAACGGCCGCTTCCGCTTCACCGCCACCGATCCCGCCTACATGCGGCAGCTCGAATCGGTCATCATGCAGTAAAACCCCGGAAGCCATGCGAATCAAACTCCTGAACACGGCGCTCTGCCTGCTCTTCACGGCCGCCGGCTTTCAAAAGCCAGAGACCGGGCACCAAAGGTCTCAAAAACGCCGAACTGGACCTCTCGGCCCACTATAAGGAGATCGTGCAGACTCGAACCGAACGCGCCGTGCTTCCCGATGCGGAGAGCGTCCCGTTCCTGACCGTCGATGCCGCAGCAGCGACCGGCCGATAGCGAGACCGCAGCAGGCAGGCGAGGACCGCAGCGTGGAAACCGCAGCCCGACAAAAAAGGGTTGCAGAGAAAGCGAAAAAAAATACCGCACTCCGAAAAGTGCGGTATTTCTTATTCCACAATATCCGAAGCCCCTATTTGGTTTCGGGCCGTCCGGCAGGGTGCTCCCCCGGAGTTCCGGACTCCTTCTTCTTGCTGTAGAGGAAACGCTTGATTTTGTGCGTCGGGGTTTTGACGAAGTCGTCCTTCTCCTCGACGACCTCCGAGATACGCGAAAAACGGTTGACCTTGGCATTCACGAAATCCAGAATCTCTTTTTTAAGCTGTTCGGTCTTGGCCTCCAACGCCTCTTTCTTGGAGGTCCACTCCTCGCGCCAGTCGTCGATCATGCTTTCGATCTCGTCGCGGTTGAAGTGCACGAGGGCCACCAGACGGCCCTGCTGTTCGGTGACGATCGAATCGGCGATGTAGACATGCGAATTGAGGACGGTTTCGATGTCCTCCGGATAGATATTTTCGCCGCCCGGCCCCACGATCATGTTTTTCAGACGCCCCTTGATATAGAGCCATCCGTCCTTGTCGAATTCGCCGAGGTCGCCCGTCCGGAACCAGCCGTCGGCCGTAAATACCTCCTTCGTGGCTTCGGGATTCTTGAAATAGCCGAGCATGACGCTGGGCGAGTGCGCCACGATCTCGCCCTGACGGGTATCGGGATTGATATTCTCCAGCCGCAGTTCGACGCCCGGAGCCTGCGGACCGGTCGAACCGAGCCGCACCTGCGAGGGCGCGGCACCGGCCAGCAGCGGCGCAGTCTCGGTAAGTCCGTAACCGATGGCGTAAGGCACCTTGGCCTCCAGCAGGAATTTTTCGGCGTCTCCGTCGAGCTTCGCGCCGCCGATTCCGAGGAAACGCAGGCGGCCGCCGAAGAGCTTGAGCAGTTTCTTGCCCGCGACGCGGTGCAGGTAACGGCGCATGAAGCCGATCTTATAGAGCGTGCGCCAGAATCCGGTGGACTTGAATTTGGCGAGCACCTGCAAGCGGTAGATTTTTTCGATGATCAGCGGCACGATCAGCATCACCGAGGGACGCACCGCGCGCAACGCCGGCATCAGGGCCGAGGCCGTGGGCGGACGGTCCAGATATACGACCTGCGCGCCCATCGAGAAGGGATAGATCATGCCGATCGAACATTCGTACGTATGGGAGAGCGGCAGCACCGAAAGGAATACGTCGTCGGGCTGCACGGGGAAGATGCTCGACGAAATGCCCACCTGCGCGCAAAGCGCCGAATGGGTCAGCATCACGCCCTTGGGCTTGGAGGTAGTTCCCGAAGTATAGATGATGACCGCCAGATCATCGGGTTTGGGCACCGCCGTCGAACCTTGGGCATGGACCTGCTGGGCGATGACTCCGAGGTTCTTGGTGCGGACCACGACGTTGAGCCGTCCGATGGTCTCTTTCGAAAGTTTGGTGAAAAGTTTGTCGGAGACGAGCAGCGCACGGGCCTCCGAATGCTCGATGATCATGTCCAGCTCTTCGCCCGAAAAGTCCGGAAGAATCGGCACGGCGATCATGCCGGCCGAAGTGACGGCAAAGTAGCAGACGCCCCAGTTGGGCATGTTGCTGCTCAGCAGGGCCACCTTGTCGCCGGCCTGCAGGCCGGCTCCCGTAAGGATTTCCTGCACCTTGGCAATACGACGGTCCACCTCGGCGTAAGTCACGTCGTCGCCTTCGAACATCGAAAATGCGACTTTCGACGCGAACTTTTCCACGCTGTTGCGAGCCAGTTCGTAAAGTGTATTGATGGTCATAATTTTTCGTTTTCAACTACGTCCGAATAACGTGAAAGTTTGGGGCGAAATTACTAATTTCCGGTTAAAAAACACTATTTTTGGGACAAATTTATCACTATGCTCGACTATCAGCACATCAAAAAACTTGCCGCCGACGCAGGATTCGATCTCTGCGGCCTTGCGCCCTGCGGCCACATGGCTCAGAACGAGGCGTGGCTCCGGGCGTGGCTGGGCAAGGGGTATCAGTCGTCGCTGACCTACATGGAACGCAATGTCGAGAAACGCGCCGATCCGCGCAAACTCGTCGAAGGGGCGCGTACGGCGGTGGTCTGCGCCGTAAGTTACAAAAACCGCATCGGCGAAGGGTATCCCCCCGGACACCGCACCAAAATCGCCTCCTATGCCTGCACGGCGGACTACCACACGACGATAAAGGGAATGCTGAACGGCATGCTGGAACATCTCAAAGCCGCCGATCCCGGACTCGGCGGCCGGGCGTTCGTCGATACGGCCCCGCTGCTCGAAAAACAGCTCGCCGTAGAGGCCGGACTGGGCTGGATAGGCCGCCAGTCGCTGCTCGTCACGCCCCGCCACGGCACCTATGTCCTGCTGGGCGAGCTGCTCCTGACCGACGAAGCCGACGCCTACGACGCCCCGTTCGAAGGGTCCCGCTGCGGCCGCTGCCGCAACTGCATCGAGAGCTGTCCCACGGGCGCCATCGTCGTCCCGAAGGTGATCGACACGGGTCGCTGCATCTCGTGCCACACCATCGAACGGGAGCCGTCCGGAGGAATCGACCTCGACGGCTGGATTTTCGGCTGCGACCGCTGCCAGAGCTGCTGTCCCCACAACCAGAAGGCGCCGATGCACGCCAATCGGGCGTTCGATCCCGTCTTCGACCCGCTGACGATGGATGCCGCAGCGTGGATGGCGTTGGACGAAACTGAGTTCGAAGCCCGCATGGGCGCAACGCCCCTGACCCGCAGCGGTCTGGCGCGCATCCGCGGCAATATCAAAACAGAATAAGCGCTTTCGCCCCGGCGCCAAAAGACGTCGCTTCGGCGGTATGGAAATTTACTCCGTCAGCGCGATGATTCGCCCCGGCAATCCGCCCCTCCCCCGACTGCGCAAGAAGCTCCCGGCGGTACGAAAAGTCACTCCGCCAGCGCGATGATTCGCCCCGGCAATCCGCCCCCCTCCCCCGACTGCGCAAGAAGCCCCGGCAGTCCGAGAAATCGCCCCGACTGCACAAGAAGCCCCTCCCCGACGGCACGAAAAAAGCGGATCCCCGCAAAGGGACCCGCTTCGTATCGCATGGATGAATATTCCTATTTCGAAAGCTCCGCGAGGGCTGCCTTGGCATTCTCGGCGGCGGGACCGTCGGTCACCTGCTTGAATGCGGCGATAGCCTGCGGCTTCATCTCCTTGGCGTTGTAGGCGGCGCCCAGCAGGTAGTACATCAGGCTCTTGTCGGCAGCGTCGGTCTGCGCGTCAGCAGCGGCCTGTCCCAGCTCGATCACCTTCGCATAGTCCTTCTTGTTGGCATAAGCCTGCAGACGAACGTTCTGGGCGAGTGCGCTTTCGGGATTCTTGGCCAGCAGGTCGTCGGCCATCTTGATAATGCCGTCGAAATCGTTGGCAGCCTGCATCTTGGCAACCATATTATTGGTATAGAGCGCCATGCCCTCCTTGGCCTTGGCTACATCCTCGGCGTATTTGGGATGGGTCTTGGCGGCGATGGCCTCGTAAACCTCCATACCCTTCTCATACTGTGCCATGTCGCCGCTGCTCATCGCCATTTCGCAGTAGCTCATCGCCAGATTGAGCGCCATGCCCGTATTGTCGGGGTCAGCGGCGTAACCCTTGGCGAAAATCTCCGAAGCGGTCGCGTAATCCTTATTGTTGAAAGCGTCGCCGCCCTGTATCTGGTAAATCTTGGCAACCCAGCCGTTCGATTTGGCCATCTGGTTCATATCGCCGTAAAGCTCCGACAGCTCGGCCGACTTGGTGAAATTCTTCAGCGCCTCCTCGTAATTCTTGGTTTTCAGTGCACTGCCGCCCAGCATGAAGTAGCATTTGGGAAGCGTGGTCTTGGCGGTGGCCACCAGCGAAGCGGCGGTCTCGTCGTCCATGCCCTTGTCGATTACCTCTTCGAATTTTGCGGCGGCTCCCGCGAAGTCCTTGTTTCCGAAAGCTGCTGCAGCTTCGTTATACACCGCCGTAAGATCCTGCGCCGAAAGCGACACCGTTGCCAGCAGCGCGATTACCGATACCAATAATTTTTTCATTTCCTATTCCGTTTTTTAAAGTTTTTCAGTTCGTGCACCCGTTTTCGGATACGTTGATCGCAAAAGTATATTTTTTTTCTTTTTTTTCAAAATCTAATTGCGCAAACCTGCGAAAAAAGAGGTCATCAACTCCTCGCATTCTTCGCCGAGCACGCCCCGCACCACCGTCGTTTTAGGATGGAACACCGTCTCCGAATAGCGTCTGTAACCCTTCTTCGGGTCGTCGGCGCCCCACACCACGCGGCCCACCTGCGCCCAGCCTGTGGCTCCGGCGCACATGATGCACGGTTCGACGGTGACGTACAGCGTGCAGCCCTGCAGGTATTTGCCGCCGAGGGTGGATGCGGCGGCGGTCAGCGCCTGCATCTCGGCATGGGCCGTAGGATCGGAGAGCGTCTCGACCAGATTATGGCCGCGTCCCACGACCGCGCCGTCAGCCACGACCACCGCGCCGATGGGCACTTCCTGCAACTGTAACGCTTTGCGCGCCTCGTTTAGTGCGAGACGCATGAATTTTTCATCGGTTTTTTTCAGGTCTTCCACGAGCGGGATTTTTTGCAAAAGTAAGCAAAAAACTCTTTGCGACTGCTCCGCAGCACAAATAATATCTTCCGGGATTCCTTATTTCGCATCTTTTGTTTAACTTTGCGGGTTGCAAGGACAAATTGAACAAAAAACCATATTTCCTATGTACAGAACCCATACGTGCGGCTGTCTGAGAGCCGACGACGTAAACCGAACCGTCACCTTAGCCGGGTGGGTGCAGAAAGTCCGCAACCTCGGCGCCATGACCTTCATCGACCTCAGGGACCGTTACGGAATCACGCAGATCGTGGTCGAGGAGCACTCGCCCGCCGAAGCCCGCGAAACGGCCTGCAAGCTGGGCCGCGAATGGGTCGTTCAGGTGACCGGCAAGGTCGTCGAACGTTCGTCGAAGAACCCCAAGATGGCCACGGGCGACATCGAGGTGGCAGCCGAGAAGGTCGTCGTGCTCCATGAGGCCGAAGTTCCTCCCTTCACCATCGAGGAGACGTCGGACGGCGGCGACGACCTGCGCATGAAATACCGCTATCTCGACTTGCGGCGTCCGCCCCTGCAGCGCAACATGATCCTGCGGCACAAGATGGCGCAGGAGATCCGCCGCTTCCTCGACTCGGAGGGCTTCCTCGAAATCGAAACCCCCTATCTGGTCAACTCGACGCCCGAAGGCGCCCGCGACTTCGTGGTTCCCAGCCGCATGAGTCCCAACCAGTTCTATGCCCTGCCCCAGTCGCCGCAGACCCTCAAGCAGCTGCTCATGGTGGCCGGATACGACAAATATTTCCAGATCGTGCGCTGCTTCCGCGACGAGGACCTGCGCGCCGACCGTCAGCCCGAATTCACACAGATCGACTGCGAAATGTCGTTCGTCGAACAGGAGGACGTGCTGGAGATCTTCGAACGCTGGGCCAAGCACATGTTCAAGGAGGTGATGGACATCGAACTGACCGAACCGCTGCGCCGCATGCCGTGGATCGAGGCGATGGAGAAATACGGTTCGGACAAACCCGACCTGCGCTTCGGCATGGAGTTCGCCGACATCACCGATCTGGCGAAAGGCCACGGTTTTTCGGTTTTCGACGATGCAGAATACGTCACCGGATTCGCCGCAACGGGCTGCGCCGTCTACACGCGCAAGCAGATCGACGCCCTGACGGAGTTCGTCAAGCGCCAGCAGATCGGCGCCAAGGGGCTGATCTGGATCCGCGTCGAGGAGTCCGGCGTGAAATCTTCGATCGACAAGTTCTACACGCCCGACGAGGTCCGCGCGATGGCCGACCGCTGCGGCGCCAAGGCCGGAGACATGGTCTTCATCCTCTGCGGCAAGAAGTTCAAGACGCTGACGCAGCTCTGCGCCCTGCGTCTGGAAGTGGCCCAGCAGCTGGGACTGCGCGACCCGAAAAAGTTCGCGCCGCTCTGGATCGTGGACTTCCCGCTCTTCGAGTGGGACGACGAGACGCAGCGCTATTACGCCATGCACCATCCCTTCACCTCGCCCAAGCTGGAGGACGTACAGTATATAGACAGCGACCCCGGCCGCGTACGCGCCAACGCCTACGACTTCGTCTGCAACGGCACCGAGATCGGCGGCGGTTCGATCCGTATCCACGACTCGAAACTGCAGGCCAAAATGTTCGAGGTGCTGGGCTTCACGGCCGAAGAGGCTCAGGTGCGCTTCGGCTTCCTGATGGACGCCTTCAAGTTCGGCGCGCCCCCTCACGGCGGTCTCGCCTTCGGCTTCGACCGGTTGTGTTCGCTGTTCGGCGGCTCGGATTCGATCCGCGACTACATCGCCTTCCCGAAGAACAACGCCGGCCGCGACGTGATGCTCGACGCACCGGGCTGCATCGACCAAGCCCAGCTGGACGAATTGTGCCTCTCGCTGGTGAAACCCGCCGAGAAATAACCGGAATCCGGAACAGACGATACCCACGGGGCGCCGCTCGATCGCGGCGCTCCGTTTTTCGTCCCCGCTTTTCGCGGCACCGCATTTGCCTATCCGGGGAAAAATACCTATTTTTGAATCGCAAAACACATTTCGAACCATGTCAGCACCCTTAGCCGAACGCCTGCGCCCGAAGACCATCGACGATTACATCGGTCAGGAACATCTCGTGGGCAAAAACGGGGTGTTCCGCAAATTCTTCGAGACGGGCAACGTGCCGTCGTTCATCCTGTGGGGACCTCCGGGCGTGGGCAAGACCACGCTGGCGAAGATCGTCGCCACGCAACTCGAACGCCCCTTCTTCACCCTTTCGGCCGTCACATCGGGCGTGAAGGACGTGCGCGAGGTGATCGAGTCGGCCAAGAAACAGCGTTTCTTCGACGCCAAGCCGCCGTTCCTGTTCATCGACGAAATCCACCGCTTCAACAAATCGCAGCAGGATTCGCTGCTGGGCGCCGTCGAGCAGGGCACCGTGACGCTGATCGGCGCCACGACCGAAAACCCCTCGTTCGAAGTGATCTCGCCGCTGCTGAGCCGCTGTCAGGTCTACATTCTCCGCCCGATGGAGGACAAGGACCTGCAGACGCTGCTGGACCGTGCGCTCACGACCGACGCGGAACTCAAGGCCCGCGAAGTCGAAGTCCGGCAGACCGGCGCGCTCTTCAAATTCTCAGGCGGCGACGCCCGCAAACTGCTCAACATCCTCGACATCCTCGCCGGGGCGACCGACGGCAAGCTGACCATCACCGACCAATACGTCACCGACTGTCTCCAGCAGAATATCGCACTGTACGACAAAAACGGCGAACAGCATTACGACGTCATCTCGGCCTTCATCAAGTCGGTGCGGGGCAGCGACCCCAACGCCGCGATCTACTACCTCGCGCGCATGCTGGCCGGGGGCGAGGAGCCGCGCTTTCTGGCCCGGCGGCTGGTGATCCTCGCTTCGGAAGACATCGGACTGGCGAACCCCAACGCCCTGCTGCTGGCCAACGCCTGCTTCGACACGGTGCACAAGATCGGCATGCCCGAAGCGCGCATCACGCTGGCCGAGACGACGATCTACCTCGCCACCAGTCCCAAGAGCAACTCGGCCTACATGGCGATCAACAAGGCGATGTCGCTGGTCGAACACGACACCACCAACCGCCCCGTGCCGCTGCACCTACGCAACGCCCCGACCAAGCTAATGGACAAGGCGGGCTACGGCAAAGGCTACAAATACGCCCACGATTTCGCAGGCAACTTCGCCGAACAGGAATTTCTGCCCGACACGCTGGCGGGCACCAAATTCTACGAACCCAACACCGGCAACGCGACCGAAGCGAAAATCGCCGAACGCATGCGCGAACTCTGGCGCGACAAATACAAGTAAATGAAAAAGATCGGCATCATATCCGACACGCACGGCACCTTCGACGGCACGCTGCGGGAATTCCTCAAGGACGTCGATGAAATCTGGCACGCGGGCGACATCGGGTCGCTCGAACTGGCCGACGCCATCGCCGCGTTCAAGCCCCTGCGGGCCGTATCGGGCAACATCGACGGCGGCCTTACGCGCCGCGTATACCCCGATTTCCTCTCGTTCGAATGCGAAGGGGTCCGGGTCCTGATGACCCACATCGGCGGCTACCCGCGCCGCTACGACCCGCGCGCCGTGGCGAAGATCCAGTCCCTGCGCCCGAAACTCTTCATCGCCGGACACTCGCACATCCTCAAAGTCGCCTACGACCCGGTTTACGACCTGCTGCACGTCAATCCCGGCGCCGCCGGAGAGTACGGGTTCCACAAAGTCCGCACCGCCGTGCGACTGGTCATCGACGGCGCCGACATGCGCGACATGGAGGTCGGCGAATGGCCGCGGAGATAGCAGGAGCGGGAACAAAATATGCGGCGTGATGACGCCGCATATTTTGTTACTACTTGACAAGTCCGCCGCCTAACGGCCCCATCCGAAACGCAATCCGACAGAGAACCCGCCGAAAAAGCCCTCGTTAGCGAGCAAGGGTTCAGAATCATATCCGAAATTCCAAGAGGCGAAATCACCGATATACCGCGCAGCAACCTCCAGATAAAGGTTGCGGGATACCCGGAAATCAAGTCCCAAGGCGAGACTGACGACCGGAGCCGCCAAGCCTTCGCGGCTCTTCCCGACATCCGTCAGAATCGAAGCCGTATAGACATTCACGCCCAAACCTCCGCGCACGAAATAGAACGATCCCATACGCTGAATGTAAAAACGGCGCTCGTAATGCGGAATCACCGCGAAAATATCGACTGAGGTACCCGGATCTGCTCTTCTTTCGGAAGCGGAAGCACTCTCCAGACTGCGATAGGCCAACTCGGCATGAATGCCGTTCCTGCCGTCGAAAAAATAGGCATACGAAACCGTCGCCCCGTGCGTATGCACATATGTATTCGAAAGGAAATCGTACGTCGCACCCAGCATGTGCGGCAAGGCGGGCGCTTTCAGTCCGAAACGGGTCTCGGCCGGTTTCAGTTTGTCGTTCGGCGTACGCACCACCCGCTCGTCGCCGATTTCAAGATAATCGACTTGGGTCACGGGAATAAAATGCGACGTTTCGGGGTCGTCCGCAGGAAAAAAGAAAACGTTGCCGGCCCGGTTGCTCGAATCGGAAACCTTACATTCGATCACACGGCCGTCTTTGGTGTGAATCCGGTCCTGAGCCATACACGCACAGCCCGCAGACAAAAACAAGAACGCAAAAAAGAACTTTATCATTTTCAAGAGGGATTGATGGGATATACAAATATATTATAATTATCGGATACTTTGCCGCTTTTAACGTCCGAAAAGCATAATCCGGCAAAAATTTATTATATTTGGACCATATCCTGCGCAAACAGGCATGGAGGACGGCCGGGTTATTCCGTAGCATTTATCCCGCTACCGCAGGGGAATTACAGATGTCGCCCGGCATACCCGCGTCCCCGGAACACCCGATTCGATCCCGAAGGGTAGGGGATCATCATTTATTTAACCAATATCGGTATGATAAGAAAATCCTATTTCAAATTCGCAGCTCTCCTGAGCATGTGTATCGCTGCCGCCTGCAGCGACGACGACCCCGGAAAAGGAGGGGGGGGGAAACTGAGGTAAAGGTCCCCGAAAATGCGGTCGATCTCTCCGCCGCCGGAACCGCAAACTGCTACATCGTAAAACCGGGCGGCACGGTCGTGTTCGACGCGCAGTACAAAGGCAACTCCACGACCGAAAGCATCGGCAATCCCGTCACTGCCGAACTCGTCTGGCAAGACGCCAAAAATCTGATTCAGGACATCTATTACGTCTCCAAGGAGAAAAAAATCGTCGCCGTGACCGCTCCGGGCACAAGCGGCAACGCCGTCGTCGCGGCCTGCGGCGCCGACGGAGAGATACTCTGGAGCTGGCACCTGTGGATCGCCGACTACGATCCCGCCGCATCGCTCTACACCACCCCGGCCAACGCTTCGGGCACGACATGGACCTTCATGGACCGCAACGTCGGCGCCACGACCAACGCCCCCGACAGCTTCGACTGCCACGGCATGATCTACCAGTGGGGACGCAAAGACCCCTTCACCTCGGCCGGAACGTTCACCATAATCAACGAGGATTACAGCTATCAGGTGGACGGCGAACGCCCCATTTACAACATCCTCAACGAAGAACTTCCCAAAATGCGCACCCGCGCCGAATACCACGGAACGATCGCAAAGTCGCTCCGCAATCCGGCGGTATTCTATGCCATGACTTACAATTTCACCGGAGAAACGGATGAATACGGACAGGAAATCGTGCTGAACGACTACCGGACCAAAGACTGGACCGACGTTTCGAACGACGATTACTGGGGCGGCGTATCGGGCAAGAAAACCATCTACGACCCCTGTCCCGTCGGCTACAAGGTGCCGACCTGCGACAAGGACGGAAATACGCCCTATGCGTGGCTGGTTTACGCCGACATGACGTGGGACGACACCAACCACGGCGCCACGCAGAACGGCCAGTGGTTCCCCGCCGCCGGCACGCGCGTCTACGCATCGGGCGGACTCGACCATCAGGAGCTGAATCCCTACGGCGGCATGTGGATCGGCACCGCGGGAAAAGCCAGCGCCAACATCGAGGAATACCCCGAACTCTACGGCCAGTACATGTTCATCGTCAACGGCAAACGGACCTTTAAAGTGAGCAAGGACGCCCGTTCGCAAGGCATGTCGATGCGCTGCGTAAAAGAGTAAAAACCCTTTCAGAACACGATACGGACCGTTTCAGGCAGGAACGGTCCGTGTTTTTTCAGGGGCAAGACGTTCAGAGACAGCCGAATATGGAAGGCCAAATAACTTAACATAATATTTACCACATGTACGTCGTTAGTTAGTCGAAGAATCAGAAGTTGAAATTATTAATTTTATGACGACGCAACATGCAAATCAAGATCTCGAAGACGCTCGAGGCTATCATAGCCCGGGCGGCATTTAATACGACCAAGGCCGGTCTCGACCACTCGCTCAAAGACTTTCTCACGCTGGAACTGCTCCGCGAGGAGGGATCGCTCGCCTACCAGCTTTTATCCTCCCGTCTCAAGGACTGGGAACTCTACCAGATACGCCTGCGCATCGAACGCGAAATGCTCGCCGGGCAGCAGAGCACGACCCAATCCCCAGAAGAGTTCTACCGCGCCTTCACCGAAGAGCTGCGGGCCTGTTCGGGCGCCGCACGGAGCGTTTCGACGGCCCACGCGCTGCGGGCCATCGTCGGCGACCGCACGACGGCTACCTCGCGCGTACTGGAGATGTACGGCATAACGGGTACGGTAGTGGACGAAGACCTCAAGAAGTTCGCCGTGGGCGACGACTTCCGCACCGAAATTCAGGTGCACATGCTCGACTTCAACGAAGAGAACAAACCCGAAGAGAAAACCTCGTCGCACCTGCTCGACAAATTCGGCGTGAACCTCACGCGCATGGCCCGCGAAGGCAAAATCGACCCCGTCGTGGGGCGCGAGCAGGAGATCGAGCGCGTAGTCCAGATTCTTTCGCGCCGCAAGAAGAACAATCCGATCCTGATCGGCGAAGCCGGCGTGGGCAAGAGCGCCATCGTCGAGGGACTCGCCCTGCGCATCGCACGCGGCGAAGTGCCCTACACCATCGCCGACAAGACGCTCTTCTCGCTCGACGTCTCGTCGCTGGTGGCCGGCACGAAATTCCGCGGCGAATTCGAAGAGCGCATGCAGCAGCTGCTCGACGAACTGCGCAAGGCCAAGGATACGATCATCTTCATCGACGAGATACACACCATCGTGGGTGCAGGCTCGACGCAGGGCAGTCTCGACACGGCCAACATCCTCAAACCGGCGCTGGCGCGCGGCGAACTGCAGACCATCGGCGCCACCACGCTCGACGAGTACCGCGAGAACATCGAGAGCGACTCGGCCCTCGAACGCCGCTTCCAGAAGGTCGTAGTGGAGCCTACTACGCCCGATCAGACGCTCCAAATCCTGCGCAACATCGCGCCCCACTACGAACGCCACCACAAGGTGCGCTATACGGAGGAGGCCCTGCAGGCGTGCGTGACCCTCACGGGCCGCTACATCACCGACCGCTTCTTCCCCGACAAGGCCATCGACGTCATGGACGAAGCTGGCTCGCGCATACACCTGCAGTCGGCGCGCGAACCGGCCGAGCTGCGCGAAATGGAGACGGCGCTCACCGACGCGCAGCGCGAACGCCGCGAAGCGGTCGAAGCGCTGGTCTACGAAAAAGCCGCCTCGGCGCGGATGCGCGAAATCGCGCTCCGCTCCAAACTGGGCGAAACCCGTGCCGAATGGCAGCGGTCGCTGGAGACCAACCCCGTAGAGGTCACTGCGGAACACATCCAGCAGGTCATCACCTCGATCACGGGTATTCCCGCCGAACGGATATCGGGCGGCGAGATGACGCGCCTGCAGATGCTCTACGACCACCTCGCACGCCGCGTGGTGGGACAGCAGGAGGCCGTGGAGAAGATCGCCCGCACGATCCGCCGCTCGCGCGCCGGACTCAAGGACGAAAACCGTCCGATCGGCGTCTTCCTCTTCGTGGGTCCCACGGGCGTGGGCAAGACCCTGCTGGCCAAGGAGGTCTCGAAGTGGCTGTTCGACGAGCACCGGGGGCTGATCCGCATCGACATGAGCGAATACGGCGAGAAGCACAACGTCGCACGTCTGATCGGCTCCCCTCCGGGATACGTCGGTTACGGCGAGGGCGGCCAGCTCACCGAAGCGGTCCGCCGCCAGCCCTACTCCGTGGTGCTGTTCGACGAGATCGAGAAGGCGCACCCCGAAGTCTTCAACTCCATGCTGCAGATCTTCGACGAGGGACACCTCACCGACGGTTCGGGCCGCAGGGTGGACTTCCGCAACACGATCATCATCATGACCTCGAACGTCGGGTCGCGCAACGTGGTCCAGAAATCGGTGCAGGTGGGTTACAGCACCGTCTCGAAGAGCGCCACGGCGGTCGCCGCCCCGCAGTGCGAGTACCGCAAAGCCCTCGAACAGACCTTTGCGCCGGAGTTCCTCAACCGCATCGACGACATCGTGCTGTTCCGCACGCTGGAGCTCTCCGACGTGGAGCGGATCATCGAGCTGGAGCTGCAGGGACTCTTCGAGCACACGCGCCGGCTGGGCTACAAGGTGAAGATCACCGACGGAGCCAAACGCCGTCTGGCAGCCATGGGCTACGAATCGCGCTATGGCGTACGTTCGCTCAAGCGCACACTGATGGACAACGTCGAGGAACCGCTCTCGACCCTGATTATCGACGGCAAGTTGCACGAAGGCGACACGGTCGTCGTCGAATCGGGCAAGCCGCACGGCGTCCGGATACGCGTGGCATGACAGACGGTCGATTTCCCATCTTCCCGTTGAAAGAGACCGGTTTC
>NZ_AENZ01000068.1:0-8833 GCF_000183485.2 Alistipes sp. HGB5
TCGTCAATTATTAAATTGAAAGGGGTATTTTTAATTATCTCTGTTGAATGTGTCGCAATGAGAATCTGTTTGTTGTTTTTTTCGATAAAGTTCTGCAATTTTGAAACAAGCAACATCTGAAGACTGCAATGTAGATGAGCATCAGGTTCATCCAACAGTAAGACATCTATCTCCTCGTTTAACGCATAAGTATATACACTAAGCCATTGTAAAAAACCGCTACCTTCAGTCATGATATCCCGCGCCTTGTAATTAGGAAATAAATTAAATCCTCCATTGACATCATGACTCCCTTTTTTGATATTTACATGAACATATTGATGAAAATCGGAATTGAATTTTTCGGGAAATAGTTCACAGTTGAAGATCTCACGGAGAACAGCATTAAGTTGTTCATAGGGGTCAGTTGTTCGTAATGTTGCTAAATCAGAGTTTTTAATTTTGGGTCTATCTCCTTTTAGTTCTTTTCTCTTAGTTTGGTTGTTTATATACATGTCAATTATAGTATTCCGAAGCACAGCACCGGCTAACCCTTGTCCAATCAATTTTTTTCGTTGAGCTGTGTATTGCCATAATTCTTTGTCTAATATGCCGGCAAAAGGAGGTAAGTATGCGATAACTGGAATTTTATCATCTGTGTTAATATTTGAATCAGTTGTTTTCACAAATAATCGGTCATTGGCTAATGCAAGACTGATTTCAAGATGTTTGGATTCGTTATTAATTTTCCAGTCACATCTAATGGATAAATTGTATCCACCTCCAGGTTTAAGGTTTGGCCACAGATACTTAAGGTCCGGGATATTGATGGGAGTAAACTCATCAATATTCAAACCGACTCCATCTATATGTTGCATATCTTGCAGGGCTCCTTGTCCTTTATTAATTACAAGGAACGTTTTGCAAAATTCCCATACAGCCAATGCATGTAAGATGGTAGATTTCCCTTCGTTATTTCCACCGACTAAAAGAGATAATCCTTGGTGAAATTTAATGGTTTTCGAGGTGAATTTCTTGAAATTCTTTAATGTTATTGATTCTATATGCATAATAATTAATATTTTATACGTCTTTTACCGGTTAGGAGTTGTTGCATCAGGCCGCGTTTCTGACGGCGGAGGCGTTCGAGCTTCTCTTTGGCCAGCTCAATCTCGCGGTCGGCCGCGGTCAACACCTCCGCAATGGCGGTTTGCTCAGATAATGTCGGTATCTTTAGGGTTGTTTTACAAAGGGCAGTCTTGCTTATTGAATACACTTTGATACCTTGTATTAAAGGTTGTAGCTGTCGCCGATAATCTGTTGAATTAACGTAATAACCAAGGAATCTATTTACAAATATTCCGGATTTAGGTCGGAAAGGAATTGTGTGCAGACCGGACGTTACAGGTATTGCTTGAATATTTATAATCTCTATGGCTTTCCCGACAGTGTAGTCTTCTGCCGTGTCAGCAAAGATTATATCCCCATTTTTGAGATAATCGGATTTGACGATAACATCGTCATTTACATATGGGATATGAATAAAAGATGCATCTACAATAGTAGGTAATTTTATTAAAATATCTCCATAGTGAATGTTTTTTATATTCCCGATTTGCTCGTTTAAACAGTCTCGTGATAATGTATTTGATGATAGGAAATGTCCGATATCTCCCAATTTTACTTTTTCCCAAGGTTCGGAGAAACCGGGGAGACGGAGTTTTGCGGAGAGGAGTCGCTGCATCAAGGCGCGTTTGCGCAGGGCGAGTTTTTCAATCAGCCGCGCCTGCTTTTCAATCGCCTCATCCCACACGCCCAACACCTCCGCAATCTTCCGCTGCTCCGCCAGCGGCGGAACGGCTATCTTATAGGGAATGATATGTTTATTGTTTATTTGAGGAATGGATGAGGTGTCAGCGATTCGATATAATCGTTCATGTAAAATCCGGATATACAGGAACTCTGTGTCTACGATGGTCGTATGGGGTGTAATAGCCATCATATTGCTGTCCATTTGAATGTCTTTGGCGGCTATGCGAACTTTATTATTTAGAATTGAGGCTCCTCTTTTAGGGAAAATGATGCTCCCGGCTTTAATGGTTGTATTATTGTCGTCGGAATATTCTCTGCTGGATTCTTGGTATTTCTCGCAGTTGTTCAGGTCTTCGACCTTGACATATGGATATTTCCCCTCTGCCTTGAGGTGGTATAGGGACGGGCTTTCGCCGCTGGTTATTGATACAATGTCGCCTAACCGCATAACCTCCCACTCCTGCGGAATAATCCCCAGCGCCGTCGCCTTATAGCCTTGTGGTATGTTGGTATCGTGTGTCATTGTTGTAACTTGCTTTACCATGTTTTTTCAAATCGGAACTGAAGAATCCCTCGCAGAATGTTGTTGAGGTCTATTTTGTCCACGCTATATATACCGGGTGGAACCAATTGCCTTATTTTGTTCAGCTTATTGAAAGTTTCCGCGGAAATCGGGGAGGAATCAAGGTAGTAGACCGTATGGTCGATGTGGTACACGTCTTGATACTTGATAGCTATCAAGTCGGACTCGCGGACTATGACGGAGGTCATGTAGGGCATTTGGGGTACCAGTTTTTTGCTGTGGACAAGACTGTTCCATATTTTTGATGAAATCTCGTGCAATTTGGCTCGGTCTTCTTCTGCGAACAGACATGTGCCGACCACTCCATCCAGTTCCTCCTGGCTGCGACAATTCTTGTATATGTTAATCGGGTAACAATATACGAAGGTTTTCAACCCTCCCGGGAGAAACATGGAGGATTGCACATAAATCATTGAGCCGATGGAAAACTCAATGGGGCGATGCAGTTTTGCTCCACTGTTGCAGATGTCCATGTGGTCCTTCTCCCGTTTGAAGAAAAACAGCGGCTGGTGTTCCATTTGTTGGATTTTCAGCTTTTCCTGCTCCAGCTTGTGTTGCTCCTGTTGCAGTTTATGTTGTTTGCAGAGTACGACTGCGGTAACAATGGCTGTAAACACAGAGGTAATACCGAGAATGATATTCCCGAGGTCGCCCCATGTCGAAAGATTCATATTGAGTAGAAAACTTATAGTGTAATTACCTTAGTGGTTACGTTGTTCTGTCCGGATTCATCGTCACAAATCAGTTTGAGCGTTAATTTGTGGGGACAGCCAATCGTTAGATAGAGTTTGAGTTCGGCATCGTCTTGCGGGTTCATAATCTCGTATGGGAATATTTCATCGTTCATGACGATTAGACCTTCAACATCAAGCCCTTCAACTCGAATATTCCGAGCTACAGCCCGGCCATTGTTCCAGATTCGAAGCGTCCGGGGTCCTTTGGTATTCTGCGAAATCTCCGCGCGGATATCGGCTTTTTTGTTTGCTTGCTCCTCTTTCTGCAGCTGTTTCAGTTGATAAGAGTTGATTAACCGTTCTTGTTGTTTCAGCCTCCGGTCGTGCGCGAAATAGGTATACAGGCTGACGGCAAGAGCTGCGGCCGAAATAATAAGCGTCCAAGTCTCCATATTGGTCTTTTTAATATCCCAACTCCTTCAGATAACCATCCATCCGGACATGCACTTCTGCAAGCTCCTTTTCCAGGGCATCAATCTCCTGCTGCACGGCCGCAATGTCGATTTCGGGCTCCTCCTCGAAGGTGTCCACATAGCGCGGGATGTTGAGGTTGTAGTCGTTGTCGGCAATCTCTTCGCGCCGGGCCACGTAGGCGTAGCGCTCCTCGACGATGCCCGGCTTGAGTTCGCCCTGCGCAAAGCGGCGGTAGGTCGTGACGATGTGGTCGATATCCTCGTCGCGCAGCCGGTTCTGGTTCTTGCCGTTCTCAAATTCGCGGCTGGCGTCGATGAAGAGCACGTCGGTCGTCGTCTTGGCCTTGTTGAAGATGGCGATGGCAGCCGGAATGCCCGTTCCGTAGAAGAGGTTGGCCGGGAGTCCGATGATGGCTTCGACGAGGTTCTCCTCGACGGTCTGTTGGCGGATTTTCCCCTCGCTGGCGCCGCGGAACAGCACGCCGTGGGGAACGACGACGCCCACCTTGCCGTGTTCGTTGGCCACTTCGAGCATGTGGCAGATGAAGGCCCAGTCGCCCTTGCTCTTGGGCGGGATGCCGCGCCAGAAGCGGTTGTAGGGGTCGTCGGCCGCCTCGTCGGCGCCCCACTTTTCGAGTGAGAAGGGGGGATTGGCCACGACGGTGTCGAACTTCATCAGCGCGTCGCCCTCCTTGAGCTTCGGGTTGCGCAGCGTGTCACCCCAGCGGATGGTGGCGCTGTCGAAGCCGTGGAGCAGCATGTTCATCATGGCCAGCGCCCAGGTGCTGCCGTTGAGCTCCTGACCGTAGAGCGAGAAGTTGTCGGAGCCTACCTCGCGGCCTGCCTTGATGAGCAGGGAACCCGAGCCGCACGTCGGGTCGCAGATGCGCGAGCCGGGGGCGCTCTTGGTCAGACGAGCCAGCAGGCTCGAGACCTCCTTCGGTGTAAAAAATTCTCCAGCCTTCTTCCCGGCGTCGCTGGCGAACTTCTCGATCAGGAACATGTAGGCATCGCCGATGACGTCGTTGTTCGCAAGGTGTGACTCGTCGAACTGCAGCCGCTCGTCCGAGAAGTCGATAAGCAGCTGTTTCAGCCGGGCGTTGCGCTCCTTCGTTTCGCCGAGGTTGCTGCTGTTGAAGCTGATGTTGCGGAAGATGCCGCTGCCGTCCTCGCTGCTCAGTTTTTCGCGGTTGGCAAATTCGAGGTCGGCCAGCGCAATGTCGATCAATTCGCCGATATTGGGCTCGTTGCGGTGCTCGAAGAGGTAGTCGAACGAACTTTTCTCGGGGACCTGGAACCGTTCGCGGCGCATGGCTCGCTGTGCGCGCTCCGTGTCGCCGTCGTAGCGCTGGAGGTATTCCTTGTATTTCGCCTTGCTGACATCGCTGACATACTTCAGGAACAGCATCGTGAGGATGTAGTCCTTGTACTGGCTGGGGTCAATCACGCCCCGGAAGGTGTCGCAGGCTTGCCATACGACTTTGTTGATCTCTTCCTGTGTAATTTTACCGTTCATCTTTATATATTTTTGTTAATTTACAATCGGTGATTTGCCGGCGGCGCTCCGCGATAGCCTTGTAGAGGGCCTGTTCGCGGCGATGCAGACGGGTGAGGGCGATGCAGGCCCGCTGTCGCTCCAGCGGAGGGAGCGGAACATCGAACTCCTCGAGGTCAGCCTTGCTGAGCGAGGTGATGGCCGACCCTTGGGCCTGTGCCGTCAGCAGCTGCCGGGTGGATGGCAGGTTGAGGAATCCGCAGAGGTATTCGGGCAGGATGCGGGCCGGGTCGTCGATTCGGATAATCAGAAACGAGGGTGAGGCCACGCACGGCCCGAGTTGCGTCGGGGCGATGGCGCAGAAATTCTTGCCACCCTTGGCGGCGAGCAGCAGGTCGCTTTCTGTCAGCAGGTGGCGGGCTGCCTTGGAGCTGACGGTGGTTGTCGGTCGGACGGTCGGACGGATGTTTCCCACCTCGTCGAAATCGTTCACCTGAAGGTAGCAGGTGTCAGGCGAAGGGGCGTTTTTCAGGTAAACTCCCGTCTGGATGGTGGCAATATCTTTCAGTTTTACCATTTTTTTCTTTGTAGGTTTATTACAAAAGTATGTGCTTTACCCGAGAAAAGCAAATTATTTTCGAAAAAAAATCGCAGTACAAACTCTACAAATATTCCAATTAAGCGAGTTTCTTCACTTTGTGAAGAAAAATATCCGGCTGTTCGACCGGATATTCTCTTTGTCTTTTGGGGCAGGTGTTACCGCTTGATGGTATGTCGCCGGACTACCGGACGTTCGGGGCGGACGGGGTAGCCCAGGCGGATCATGAGCTCCACATACCGTTGGCGGAACCAGGCGTGTGCGGGTTGGCGGTCGATAAGCAGCTGGAAGCCTCCGGGGCCGTTCGGGTCGCGTTGCAGGCGGATCTCGGTATTTGAGACGTCGAAGCGGCGCGAATACTCCGGAGCGCGGAGTTCGCCCGAGACGTAGAGGGGTTTCATGGCGATGATCTCGCGGGCGCCCGATTCCGAGATCCCCATGTCGCGGCAGTATTCGCCCCAGCTGATAAGTGTCTGCGTGTCGGGCAGCCAGTGTTCGATGCGGTCGAGCTTCGCCTGCAGCTGTTGTTCGGCCTGCTCATGTCGGGCCTTCTCCTCGCGGTTGGCACGGTTCAGTGTTCCAATCTGTTCGTGCAGGGCGGCATTCTCCGCGTTGAGGCGGTCGATCTCCTGCTGCTGTCGCTTGACGCGGGAGGTGCCGATCATCGCCCCGATCCCCTCGACGATGTTCGACCCGACCTCTGCCGCAGCGTTTTTCAATCGGGCACCCTTCAGTTCGCCCTTCACACTCTTCAACTCGGCCTCTGTGCGGTTCAGTTCGGCGCTCTTCTGCGTCTGGAGCGTGGCGGTCTGTTCGTATTCGATGCGCACTTGTCGCTCCTGTTGTTTGAGCAACTCGACGGCCTTCCGCTTCTGCTCTTCGAGGCGGAGCAGCGCGTCGATGTTCTCCTGCAGATCCTGCTGCTGGGCGATGGCTTGGCGGTAGAACTCCTGCGTGGTGATGTGGCGCGCCTCCGAGCCGTCGATGCCGCGCTCCAGTCCGTATTTGGACATCGTCGCAGCGTAGCTGTCCTGATACTGCTTGAGCCGGACGCGCGACATGACGTCGTCGGCGCAGAGACGGGGCCGTGCGGCGGATTTCGGGCGGTAGTGCCGTTTGCCCGGTGTTTCGGATGCGGTGGTGCGGGCCTTGCGGCGCTCGCCCGTGACGATGGGCACCACGGCGGCGTGGATATGCGGGGTCGATTCGTCGCGATGCACGACGGCCGAGACGACGTTCTCCGCCCCGAAGGTCTCGCGCAGCCAGGCGAGGTTGTCGGCACACCACTCCGGAAGCCGCCCCTCCTCCTCGATGCGCTTCATCGCGTCGTGCGAACCGGTCAGCATGACGCGGATCACGCGCACCTGGTTGGTGCCGATCTTGCGCGTGAGACCGGCGTGTTCGAGGCGGTATTTGATCGCCTCCGTACGGTCGGCCACCTCCTCGGGGAACTCGACGAGCTCCTCGTTGAGGCTGGTGCGTTCGGGCGAGGCGTTGGTGGGTATCTTCGTGCGGGCGATGTGGGCGGTCATGGCCACCTCGTTGCCCGGGGCTTTGTCGAGATGCAGGACGGCATATCCCATGGTACGGTCGCTTTTCGGAGGGTTGTGTGGTTGAAGAAGGGACCGCTTTGGCGGTCGGCGTGCGCAGCACGACAGGGGGTGTCCAGAGGGGCTTGACCCTTTGGCCTATTGGGGCTTTTTCAGCGTCGGCGGGCCGATGCGTCGGAAAAAGCCCTAATAGGCTATGGCTTTTTCCTCGGGGGAAAAGCCGCGGTCGCGAAGCGGCCGATGGGTGGGCGACGGTTCCGGTGTCATTCCGGGCGACGTTACAACTTGCGGCCGCGACGACGCGGCGTGCGGGAAACCTTCGCGGACGATCGGAGCGATTCGTTCAGATCCTTGTGGGTACGGTAGCCCTCCGCACGGTCGATAACGGTCGCACCGGGCAGGGCGCTGCGCAGTCGTTCGAGGGTGAAGCGCCCCGCCTCGTTGTTGTCGAGAAAGGCGTGGATCGTCGCGTGGCGTGCGAGAAACGGAAGGGCGCGGGGTAGGTTCACCACGGAGTTGAGCACGGCGGTGTCGGCGGTCGGTGTCGGCTCGTGCTGCAGCGTCAGGTAGGAGAGCAGGTCGAAGAAGCCCTCGAAGAGCAGCGCCGTGTCGCCGTGCCGGTCGAAGGTCGTGATGGATTTCGGGGCGCTGCTCCCCTTGAACTGCGGGCTGCGCAGCTCCCAGCCTCCGGCATCGTTGCGGAAGCCGATGGCGAAGAAGCGCCGCTCGCCGACGGCGTAGTGAACCTCGCGGCACAGCGCTCCGGCCACGGCGGGGTCGATGCCGCGTTCGCGCAGATAGCCGATCAGCGCCGGATGTCGAATCTCCCCGACGCTGAGGATCCGCAACGGGGAGTCTTCGCGCGGCGAGGCGGTCGGGAGGGGCTGGAAGGAAACTTCGTCTGCGGCTCCTTTGCGGAGGCGTCGGATGGCTTCTGCCATGCCGCACCCTTCGAGGCGCATGACCAGCTGAAGAAGCGTACCCCCTTCACCCAGCCCGAAGTCGTACCAAAGCCCCTTGTCGTAGCGGACGCTGAAGCTGGGGGTGCGCTCCTTGCGCAGCGGCGAGAGGAACATGCCGTGGGTGGCGGTTTCGCGGTGGGGGTGCAGTCCCCGGCGGAGGAGATACTCCCGGATGCCGATGCAATCTGGTGTCGTCCTCATGGCTATCGGCTTTTGATGGGGACAATCCGGTGCAGTGCCGCCTCGACGTCGCTGTCGCGGAACAGCACGCGCCCGCCGATCTTGTGGGCACGGATCCGCCCGCGGTTCACCCAGTCGTTGAGCGTCACGAGCGAGATACGCAGGCGGCGGGCCGTCTCGCGGCGGGTCAGATAGTTCGGCGTCTCGGCGGTGGGTTCGGGGTGGAGCTGCCGCAACTCGTCGCGCAGCGATTTGCGAATCATCTCCGAGAGCTGGTCGGCGGTCATGCCGCTCAGAAAGATTTCCTTGGTCATAACGATTCGAATTTGGTTGATGACGCAAAGAAAGGCTTTCCAAACCCCTCCCGAAAACGGCGAATGGCGTTACAAATCAGCGCCAACCGATGCCAACCGGTGCCACACCGAGGACATGCCGCCGCCTGTTTCCGGACTTTGGCATTCGTTTGCCTGGGTTGGCACTGCCGTGTAATCGGATTCTGTTCGGGACGAAAAAAAGAGGGCGGCGGA